>JAQUSE010000053.1 GCA_028715235.1 Candidatus Omnitrophota bacterium
CAGGAAGATAGCGGGCGCTCTTACCGGCCAGGATCCGCTGACGTTTATTGCCGGAGGGCTTGCGGCGATGTGCGTAGGCCTCATCGCCATAAAACTTCTGTTGAAGATGGCCAGGAGCGACAAATTTTATATGTTCGGCGTATATTGCATCATTGTCGGGCTCATTGTGATTGTGCGGTTTTAGGAGATAAGAAATGGACAAGACAAGATGGAATGAGATACAAGCTATCGTATTATTCGCCGCGGCGATCCTCGTTTTTATAAGTCTCATCACTTTCAGCTTTTCAGATCTACAGCTTTTCACTTCAAAGCCGAATGTGCCGGTCAGGAATTTTGCAGGGCTCTTCGGCGTCTACCTGGGCGCTGCCCTTATCTTCATGATGGGCCTTAGCTCATATGTTATACCGCTTCTCATACTTTCATGGGCTGTAGCGCGTTTGTCCGGCATTACGCCTCAAAAGATATATTTCAAGATATTCGGCACGTTCTTCCTCATACTTGCCTCAAGCTCCATATTTTCCTTGATAGGTAAGGGAGACAACTCTTTCCGTTTCAGCCTCGGCGGCGTTGCCGGCCTGGTCTTTTCTGATTTCCTGGTAAAATATCTGGGCAGGGGCGGAGCGCTCCTTATTATAGCGGTATTATTCCTGTTATCCGTGCTTCTCGCCACAGAATTCCTGCTGCTGCCTTTTCTTACCGGGCTATTTGGGAGGCTAAAGGCTTTTGGAGAGAACGCAGATGAACGCGCTGCGGAGCGGCGCGACAAGCCTTTATTTACGGTAAGGAAGCCGGTTATAAAGATCGCTAACGGTGAAAAACAATCTGCGGCGCAAGCTGCAAGGCCGCCGATCGCCCGGAAACCCGAGAGGGAAGTCCCTATCAGGATAAACCTTCCGCCTGAGCGCAAAGACGTTGTTGTTAAAAAACCCGCGCCGCGGGTTGCGGTAGCCGTCAAGGCGCCGTCCCAGGAGACCGTTAAAACGGCAGTCCCGTCCATGGCAGCCGCCTCCGCGCCCGTCGCAAAATATATACTTCCCGGACTGGATCTCCTGGATTCTCCGCCGCCTATGGAATCAAGGAAGATAAAAGATGATTTTGAAGGCAATGCCCGTATCCTGGAGGAGACATTGAGGGATTTCGACATCGAAGGCAAGGTCGTGGAGATAAACAAAGGGCCCGTTATAACGAGATACGAACTTGAGCTTGCGCCCGGCGTCAAACTCCACAGGATCACTTCGCTTGGCGATAACATAGCTCTCGCGATGAAAGCCCAGAGCGTAAGGATAGTGGCCCCAATACCGGGAAAGGGCACCGTAGGTTTTGAGGTCCCGAATTCGAAGAGCGCGCTCGTGTATTTAAGGGAGGTCATAGATTCACCCGAATATAAGGACTCGAGATCCAAGTTGAAACTCGGTATAGGGAAAGATATAGCGGGCATGCCGGTTGTGGCGGACCTTGCGACTATGCCGCACCTGCTGATCGCGGGCGCGACCGGTTCGGGTAAGACGGTTTGCGTCAATACTATCATAACGAGCCTGCTGTATAATTCCACGCCTGAAGACGTCAAATTCATAATGATCGATCCGAAAAGAGTAGAGCTGGCCGTTTTTAACGGTCTCCCGCACCTCCTGTCGCCGGTTGTGACCGATACCAAAAAGGTGGAGAGCACCCTTGCGTGGGTCGTGAGCGAGATGGATTCGAGATACGAGCTCTTCGCGAAATTCGGTGTAAGGAATCTAGACCTTTATAATGCTAAATTCGGCCCCGCCGGGAGTGAGGCGAGGGGCGGGGCAGGCAATGTCGCCGGAGCGAGGCTGCCGTATATAGTTATAATAATCGACGAGTTGGCTGACCTGATGATGGTCGCGCAGGCCGATGTCGAAGGGGCGATTACGCGCCTGGCCCAGCTTTCAAGAGCGGTTGGGATACATATCATAATAGCTACCCAGAGGCCGTCGGTCGACGTCATTACCGGCGTCATTAAAGCGAATTTCCCGGCCAGGATATCGTTCAAGGTCGCGTCAAAAGTCGATTCAAGGACCGTCCTGGATATGAACGGAGCCGACAAGTTGCTGGGCAGGGGAGACATGCTATTCGTGGAACCCGGCGCAGCAAAACCAGTCAGGGCGCAGTGCAGCCTTATCTCCGATAAGGAGATCGAAAGCATAACTAACTTCATAAAGAGCCAGCGGCAGCCGGAATACGTCGAAGGCATACTGGAAGTCCAGAAGAAGACGAGTTTCAAGAAATTTGAGAAGGACGAGGTATACGGAGAGGCAGTGAAGATGATACTGGAGACGGGACAGGCGTCTGTATCTGTCCTGCAGAGAAGACTGGGTTTGGGGTATACAAGGGCCGCGAGGCTCATAGACATGATGGAGGATGAAGGGATAGTAGGCCCTTATCAGGGATCCAAGCCCAGGGACCTGCTTATGACATTAGAGGAGTATCAGGCAAAAAGTGGCAACCAATAATACTGAATCGACCGCGATCTCCATGGCCGGCTTAGGCGAGAAGCTGAAAGAGGCCAGGGAAAAGAAGGGCCTTACGATAGAGGAGACCCAGAAGCATACCCACATACATTCGAGCGTCATCAGGGCTCTCGAAGAGGGAAGATGCGATGAAATGCTGACGCCGACGTATGTGAAGAGCTTCGTGAAAAAGTATTCTCAGTATTTGGGTCTGGACCAGAAAGAGACGCAGAAGGCTTATGCGGCGGTTCACCCTGAATTACAGAACCAGGTTATCAACATGCCGTCGCCGCTTGAAGACAGGTCCTTCAGTATCGGCGGGCTCATGCGTTTCGCAAGATCCGTCATAATATTTATAGTAGTGGTATTCATATTTGCTTTTGTCTGGAACAAAGCTGTGCATTTCCTCAAAGAAGTCAGGCTAAGCCACGCCTCCAGGCCGGTAAAGGCGGCAAAGACTGTTCCCAGGCAGACTGCTGCGCGCAAGTCTAATGTGGCGCCGGCTAGAACGTCAAGCAGGAAAGAGGCCCCTAAAGAAGAAGTCAATAGATCCGACTCGCCCAGGATAACAGTTTCTAAAAATACGCCGTTAAAATTGTCACTGACCGTAAAACAGGCTGTCCTCATAGGGTTGAAGGCCGACGACAGGCTGATCTTTAAACGCGTCATGCCAAAAGGCTCGGTGGAGACATTTACCGCCAAAAACAGTTTTAACATCTATGTCGCTAAGGCCGAATCGATAGAACTCAGCCTTAACGGCCAATCTTTTTCTCCCGGGAAAGGCGTCGTCGAAAATATCGAGATCACGAGAAAAGGGATAAGGGTAAAATAGGTTACGTAATGTTACCAAGAGAAAAGTAACCTTACGTAACCTTAATTAACATTACGTAACGTCCATATGATCAAAGTCGGAATAATCAGCCTCGGCTGCGCCAGAAATCTGCTCGACTCTGAAGTGATAGCAGGTTCTTTGAAAAAACAGGGTCTGAAGATTGCCGGTGTCGGGAGCGGAGTAGATATCTGCGTTATAAATACCTGCTCCTTTACCGGCCAGGCAAGGGAAGAGTCGGTCGACGCGATCCTGGAAATATCCCAACTGAAAAAAGAAGGCAGGATAAAGCGCATCGTCGTGTGCGGATGCCTGCCGCAGTTGTATAAAGAGAAGCTAATCGACGAACTTCCCGAAGTCGACCTCTTCCTCGGCTCAAGCGATTTCCCTGAACTGCCGCGGCTTATCAAAAACCTTAAGGGCGGAAAGCCGAGGTCCCACGTATCGCGCGCGCCAAATTATCTTTACAGCGAAAATACTCCGAGATATATGATGACGCCGAGCCATTACGCTTATGTCAAGGTCTCGGAGGGCTGCTGCAACCACTGCAGTTATTGTATAATCCCGCGGTTACGCGGCACATTCAGGTCGAGACCGATAAATTCCGTTATAAACGAAATAAAGAAGTTATCTGTTTCGGGGACGTTGAAAGAGGTGAACCTGATCGGCCAGGACACGACCCTGTTCGGCTATGACAGGTACGGCAAGAAGCGCCTGCCCGCCGGCAGTAAAACATTTGCGTGGCAGGCGGGCCTGGAAGAGTTGTTGCGGAGGGTATGCGCTCTTAAGAACAGCGTTGAGTGGATCCGCATTTTGTACACCCATCCCGCGCACTACACGAACGGGCTGATATCCGCCATAAGTGAAGAAGAAAAGATCTGTAAATATCTTGACCTGCCGATACAGCATATTTCGGACAAGGTCCTAAAAAGCATGAACAGGCGGACTACCGGGGCGGACATATCGCGCCTGATAGAAAAATTGAGGAAGGACATTCGCGGTCTGGTCCTCAGGACTTCGATAATAGTCGGGTTTCCCGGCGAGACAGACAGGGATTTTGAAGAACTGACGGCTTTTATGAAAGAGACGGCTTTTGAGCGGTGCGGCGCGTTTATCTATTCAAGGGAGGAAGGGACCGCGGCCGCGAAGATGAAAGGGCAGGTCCCGGAGAGCGTGAAGAGAGAGCGGTTCGACTGCCTCATGAAGCTGCAGCAGCGCATCTCGCTTTCCAAAAATAAACGGTTGATCGGCAGGACGGTCAAAGTGCTGATTGATGATAAGACGGAGGGTGAGAAGGATATATTTGAAGGCCGCACGCAGGGCGATGCCCCGGAGGTGGACGGCGTGGCGCACGTTTCCGGCAAGAACGTAAAAGTGGGCGGTTTTTGCGATGTCAGGATAACCGAAGCGCTGGAGTACGACCTGGTCGGGAAAAAAGTATGAACCCCGCCCTTCCTGAGGGCCGGGAACTCAAGAAAGGAAGGGCGGGGTGAACCTTCCGAATAAACTTACAATACTGCGGATAATCCTCGCTTTCGCGTTTATATTTTTAATATTGTCGGCAGGCCTTGCGGCGAAAGTGGCGGCTTTCCTCGTATTCCTTTTAGCGTCCATCACGGACGCCCTTGACGGATTCCTCGCTAAACGCAACAACCAGATTACGGACTTCGGAAAACTGATGGATCCCGTCGCGGACAAGATTCTTGTCCTGTCGGCCTTCCTCGTATTTGTCGAAATGGGGATTATCCCGGCATGGATGGTCATCGTCATCGTCTTCAGGGAGGTTGCGATAACCGGGATACGGATGCTTGCGCTTACTAAAGGAAGAGTGATCCCCGCCGATGGAAGCGGACGGCATAAGACGGTCTGGCAGATGTTCTCGATATATGTGATACTTATATTCCTTATATTGAGAGAAGGCGGCAGAGCAGCATTCGGGTTCTGGGGCGGGCGTCCGGAGCTTATATATTCAAACGTTATCTATGTTATCATGCTGATAACGGTTGCGTTTACATTGGCGAGCGGGGTATCCTTTCTAATGAAAAACAGGGAGGTAATAACCAATGCGAAAAAGGGTTAAACTGATAACGAGCTTTTTCTATCTGGGCCACTCTCCTTATATGCCGGGCACGATGGGCAGCCTGGGAGGGCTGGTGGTATATTTTCTTGTCAGGAAGAACGAGATACTTTACGCCTTCTGCATATTTTTCCTCTTCATCCTGGGCATGATATTCGCGGGGGAGGCGGAGAATATATACGGGCGCAAGGATTCAAGGATGATAGTGATAGACGAGGCCTGCGGCATGCTTTTGAGCCTCTTCTTTGTGCCTTACAGCCTGCTGGCTGTGGTCCTGGGATTCTTCCTTTTCAGGATATTCGATATATTGAAGATACCACCCGCGAAACAGATGGAGAGAATGACCGGATCGATGGGCGTCATGTTCGATGACATAGTTGCCGCAATATATACAAACCTTCTACTGCAATTAATATTCCGCTACATTTACGTTAAGGTATAAAAAAGCCAGAATCAATCTGTTGACACATTTCTTTTATATGATAATATATATACAAGTACTTTGTTTGACAGATTGTTTCTAGGATCCCTGATTTTTAATAAAACTCGGGGAAGATCGTGGGTCTTAGACAGTGCAGTAACATAGAAATTTTATTGTGCTATGTTATTGTAGCTATTACAGACCAGATTGCCTAGAAAGCTATGCTTGGCGATCTGGTCTATCTTTTTTGGTGATTAACAAAACTTTTAAAATCTATGCAAACACCATCCAGAAGATTCAACCGGCCCATAAGGATAATCGCAGCCATCCTTGTCATCACTTTTATTGCCCAGGATATCACCTGGGCGAACCCCGACTTTTTCAGCGAAAGAAAGCCCCGGAATAACAAAGTAGCGGTTGAATCTTTCCTGAAGCTCAAAGATTCCGGTCCTAAGGCAAGCGTCAGGTTCATTGACGTGCTTATCCAGAGGCTTTCTGGAAAGGAAAAGGCTGACCTAACCCTGGACGATGTCAAGAAGGCTGTCAGGACGATGGCAGAACAGGACCACGAGTGGCTTCAGGACAATGGAATGGTCTGCAATATATTTTATGACGAAGTCCTCATAAATTTTTCAGGTTATACCCTCCGGTATTTTAAGTTTGATCCTTTAGAATCTAATATTAAGAAATATCGCAATAAACGGGTAATGGTATCGATACCGGTTAACCGGAGAGAGCTGCTATATGAGCAGCTCTTCGAGTCTCCGGAAGCCGGCAAGACAGAGCCTAAGGAGCAGCAGGTTGCTGCGCAGCCTCTGGTCGCGGAACATGCTAAATCTTCGCGGCTTAACCATCCTTTATTACGCTTCGAGCAAGCTATCGTTTTACTCCGGCGCATCGAGAAGCTGATGCGCCCTGATCTTCTCGACTCGGCCTTACGAAAACTATCGCCTCGCTCGAAGGATAAATCCAATCTCCGAGGCGCGACCTCCGAGGCGCGACCTTCGAGGTCGACAAGGTTTGATTTAAGGCGCGCTATTGTCCCTGCTGTCAGCGCAGCCGTATCTATTACGATCGCAGCTTTGCTCCTCCATCTCGCATACGGAGGCCTCGGCTCGCCTGAGAGCATCCTGAACCTTGCCGGCGTCGCAAAGCGCATGGCAGAGTCCTATCCCGGAATAAGGCGGACGGTTTGTGTTGCGGCCTGTATCATGCCGCTTGCTATAGCCACGCAGCTGGACAGGTCGCGTGTCATCGGCCTAATTTCTTTACAGAACGAAGAGCGCCGCAGGAAACGCGTCGCTCCTAACATGGCTATTCCCGGCGCAGGGTATCGCGCAAAAGGCCGCGGGCCGTATTCGCCCCTACGGCGGCATGAATTACCCGATATCGAGGATGAACCCGGAGACGATGTAGATCATACTAATCCATTCTTACGCTATCATATAAGTGCGGAACATGCCTTTGAGCTGGACCACAATACCGATACGGCAAAACGAATCAGGAGGCTGCCTTATAAGCCGACCGCCGACAAGAAATCGCAGGCGTTGCAGGAAAAATACGCCGCAAATGGCCTCTTCAAAAAGATGCGGGAGGCTAAAGAGCCCGGGCGGCTGGCAATGATACTGTCGGAGAGGCCGAATTTCCGAAACCTTACGGCTAAACAGCGGGTCGATATCATCGAAGCGGCGCGCAATATCTCTATAAGCGTTATTGCAGGTTGCGCGGTTATAGGCAATGATAAAGGCAGGAATATATTATGCAGTACGAGAACGGGTTTTAGCGAAGAGATACACGGCCTTAAGCCGACAATGTGGTTAGGGGAGATCTTGCTGAATAAGTTATCGGCGGAAGACCTTGCGCAACTGCTCCTGGAAGAGTGCCAGCATATAGTAAAACCCGGATATGAACTACCGGGTGGCAGGATTATAAACGACCACGGCGTTATAGCCGGGGCAGAGCATCCCGAAGATGCGATAGAGCACGACGGCCGTTTAATAAGCCGCCTGCTGAGCATCGCAAAGGTGCTGGAACTGCAGGACGATGAATTCGCCGATAATACAGGCGAACGGTTCAGGCTCAATTTAAGGGGTGTCGAGGCTCCGGGGCCGATAACTATCGAGATATTACGCCGATCGAACGGCGCGGTAGTCGGGACTATGGAATTCGGTTTCAAGACCAACTACGGAAACGGCAATCTGACCCTCGATTTGGGAGTTGTGGACATTCGCGCAGATGTCGGCGGAGTGAATTACCAGGACAGAGGCATATCCTCGATAATTTTATCGCTTGTAAGCAACGCCGTGGGGAGCAACTCAGAACTTCATATATCATCTCTCGAGGAACCGTATATTGCGACTGCCGCTGTTACTCCTCCGCAAACTTCGCGATTCCCAGG
>JAQUSE010000054.1 GCA_028715235.1 Candidatus Omnitrophota bacterium
CGTCCGCCGAGCCGGCGCCCGAGAAAACGAAAGCGATGAGCCCGCTATTCTCTACCACAAAGACGACGGCAAAAAAGGACACTTCCAGCCTTGGCTGGGGAAGAGACCCCTTTATGCTTGAAGACAGCTCAAGCGGGGACCTTAGTAAGGTCTCCAGCCTGAAGCTCATGGGCATTACGTCATCCAAAGATAGCCCGCACAAGGCCATTATCAATAATATCATCGTCTCCGTAGGATCTACGATAGGCAAGTTCCGCGTTCTCGACATATCGAACGATACCGTCCTGGTCAGCGACGGCAAAGAGACGTTTTCACTAAAGATAGTTCGCTAAAGCGATAGCCCCTCCTAAAGGTATCCTTGACAATTCATTATCAGTATTATATAGTGTCATAATATGAAGGTTTGGCTTGCTATATGAAGTTCAAATTGAGGAGGTATTATCTTTATTATTTAGGAAGGACGGTAGCCTTTCTGGTCTTTATCATCCCCCTGAAGGCCGGCCGCGTCCTGGCCGATATTTTAGGTTCTATATGCTTCAGGATACTCGGAAAATACAGGCGCGTTGCCGTCGATAATTTGACTTCCGTATTCGGCGCTGAAAAGAGCCCGACAGAGATAAGGAAGATAGCCGAATCGGTATTCAGGAATGTTGTCAGGGGCGGTGTTGAGCTTGTCAATTTCCCTAAAATAAACAGATCTAATATAGACAGATTTGTCAGGATCAGAGGAATAGAGATCGTTGACGGCGCTTTTCGAAAAGGTAAGGGCGCTATTATCCTGACGGCCCATTTCGGGAATTGGGAGCTCGTCGGGGCGACGTTCAGGGTCAAGGGATATCCGGGAGTCGTTATCGTAAAGCGCATATATTTCTCGAAATACGACGCTTTTCTGAACCGCCTTAGGAAGGTCCACGATGTCAATGTCATTTACAGGGACCAGTCGCCGAAGAGTATGTTAAGGATCCTCCGTAATAATCAGATACTCGGCATTCTGGCCGACCAGGACGTAGATTCCGTAGGAGGTGTATTCGTAAATTTTTTCGGAAGGAACGCCTATACTCCTATAGGTCCCGCGGCCCTGGCAAAGGCGAGCGGCGCCGACCTGATACCGGTGTTCATGATCAGGGACGGAACGCGCTATACCATGCAGATAGAAAAGCCGATAGAATTGACGGATACGGGCGACAAAGAAAAAGACATGGTCACGAATACGCAGAAATGGACGGATGTCCTGGAAACATATATACGTAAATACCCGTATCAGTGGGTGTGGATGCATCGGAGATGGAAGACGATAAAAGTAAAAAGCGAAAAGTAAAAAGGCAAAAATGGTGTATATATCCATGAAGATTGCGGTGATAATCCTGGCGGTCGTTATGTCGTTCGCGATAACAGGCGCGAGCGGAGCGGAGACCGCTCCGAAAAATACGGAAGCGTCGGGCATCGGCGGTGATTCCGTGAAGCATAAGATACTGTCGTTCAATCTTGAAGGCGTTACGGAGAAGGGCGAAAAGAAATGGGATGTCACGGGTGAGGCGGCGGAAGCCATTACCAGCGATAAGATAAAGCTCGACAATATAGTCGCAAGGGCGTACGGGGATGAGGCTTCGGCAACCATTACGGCTGACAAAGGGGTGTATAATAAAGCGCTGAATAACGTGCAGCTTGAGCAGAACGTAAAGGCCACTATCGAAAATAAGGTCGACGCAACCGGGGATATATCAATGTTCGGCGCTTCGTCTCCCATTGATAAGGCCAAAGCGTTCGGCGGGGAGAAAGCAAAGAAGCGCAAGACGGTCATTACATGCGATGGCGAAGTGCAGTTCGATTACGAAAAGAACCAGGCATATTTCTCAAAGAACGTCAAGGTGGTCAATGATGAAGGCACCATCGACGCGGATAAGATAACGATATATATGGACACGTCCACTAAGAAATTGAAAGAGATAGTGGCAGACGGCAACGTGAAGATAACAAGAGGCGAAAACACGACCTACAGCGAAAAGGCGACTTATATAGACGCGGAGAAGAGGATATTATTGACAGGCAGGCCCAGGCTTGTGATATACCAGGAAGGCGGCCTGGAAGAGAATATTATGAGGAAGAAGTGATATGCATCTACTCGAGACGATAGGGCTGGTGAAATCTTACGGCGGAAGGCGCGTCGTGAATTCTGTCGACATCAATGTCAAGAGGGGCGAGGTCGTAGGTCTTCTCGGTCCGAACGGCGCCGGAAAGACCACGACATTTTATATAATAACCGGTATAATACAGCCCGACGAGGGAAAGATCATATTTGACAGGCAGGACATTACCAACATGCCGCTTCATATGCGCGCACGTTACGGCATAGGATACCTATCGCAGGATCCGTCCATATTCAGGAAACTGACCGTAGAAGAGAATATAATGGCCGTCCTGGAGACGCTGGGATTTTGCCCCAGGGAAAGGCGCCGCAGGTGCGACGAACTCTTAAACGAGTTGAAGATAACGCATTTAAGGAAGAACAAAGCCTACACCCTCTCCGGCGGGGAAAAGCGCCGCGTTGAGATAACGCGGGCGCTCGTTACGAATCCGATGTTCATATTGCTGGACGAACCGTTCAGCGGGATCGACCCTATAGCTGTGGCTGAATGTCAGGAGATAATCAAGGAACTCAGGGATAAGGGTTTAGGTATACTCCTGACCGACCATAATGTCAGGGAGACCCTTGTCATTACCGATCGCGCCTATCTCATGGCAGAGGGGAAGATATTGATATCGGGCACAAAAGAGGACCTGATATCGGACCCGAAGGCGAGGGAGTTATATTTAGGCGAAAAATTTACAATGTAATTTTTTTGTGATATAATATTCGCTTCAATAATGAGGAGAACGATGAAGTCAAAAGTAAAATCTGCGGGAGATTGCTCGACATTAATTGAGATAGAGCTGAAGAGCGAGACGATCTCCAAGGCGTTCGATGAGATCTATAATGAAATGACAAAAGTGGCGAACATACCCGGTTTCCGGGCGGGGAAGGCGCCGATTGAGCTGGTTAAGAAGCATTATGCCAAGGACGCTAAAGAGGAAGCCCTTAAGAGGCTCGTACCCGACGCTTACAGGAATGCCCTGAAAGAGCACGGCATCGACCCGGTCGGGATGCCCGAGATAAGCGATGTCGAATTTGAAGAAGGCAAGCTGCTCTCTTTTAAAGCCAGGGTTGATACCAGGCCGAAATTCAAGCTCAAAGATTATAAGGGCATTAAAGTCGAGAAGAAGAAAGTAGCGGTCAGCGATGAGGATATCCGGAAGACGCTGGACAATCTTCGGGAGATGAACGCTAAATACACGGTGGCGGAAGAGAGACCTGTGCGGATGGGCGATTACGTGGTGAGCGACCTCGATTGCATGGTAGAAGGCAAGCCGATACACAAGAAACGGGAGAACCTGTGGCTGTGCATGGAGAAGGAGTCGATGATACCCGGCCTTTCGGAACAGATGTTAGGTATGAAGAAAGGCGAGGAGAAAGATATAGAGGTTACCCTGCCGGAGAAGTACCCGGATAAGAAAGCGGCCGGTAAGAAGGCAATATACCATGTGGAGGCAAAAGAGATAAGACAGCGTCAATTGCCCGACTTAAGTGATGAGTTCGCAAAAGACCTCGGCAAAGAGAGCCTGGAGGAATTGAAGAAAGAGATCCGCAAAGAGTTAGAGTCGCGCGCGAAGATGACCGCTGAGGTCGACATGGAAAATCAGGCGCTGAACAGGCTTTCGGATGATAACGTCTTTCCGGTCCCTGCGGGTTATGTCGAGAGGCAGCTTGCTTTCATGGTGGATAACGCGAAAGAGAGACTGCTGGAAAAAGGCTTTAAGAAGGAAGACCTCGATAAGAAAGACTCCGAGTTCAGGGATAAGTTCAAAAATGACGCAGTACGCCAGGTGAGGCTTCTTTTCATACTGGACGATATAGCGAACGCGGAAAAGATAGATGTCAATGAAGAAGACCTGAAGGTAGCGTACGCATCTATAGCGGCCCAGACCGGGAAGGTCGAAGATGCGGTTAAGGAATATTATGCAAAAGAAGGGCTTGTTGACAACCTTATCGAGAAGCTGCGCGAAGGGAAGACCATCCAGTTCCTGGTGAAAAACGCGCAGGTGACAGAGAAGTAAATAGAGAAGTAAAATTACAACAAATCGGGGGGGTTCGTATGAGCGTATTGGTGCCGATGGTAATAGAGACGACCGGCAGGTCGGAGAGGGCATACGATATATATTCTAGGCTTCTCAAGGATAGGATAATATTTATCGGGACCGCTATAGATGACATGGTCTCCAATCTGATAATAGCGCAGCTTTTATTCCTGCAGATGGAAGACCCGGAGAAGGATATTGACGTTTACGTAAACACGCCCGGCGGTTCGGTGACGAGCGGCCTGGCGATATACGATACCATGCAGTTCGTTAAGCCTGACGTAAATACATATTGCGTAGGCCAGGCGGCGAGTATGGGAGCCGTGCTGCTTGCGGCCGGTACTCCCGGGAAGCGCTTTGCGCTCCCTCACGCCAGGATAATGATACACCAGCCATGGGGAGGAGTGCAGGGGCAGGCCACCGACATAAGCATACAGGCGCAGGAAATACTTAGGCTGCGCGCGCGGATCGAAGAGATACTGGCTAAACATACAAAGCAGCCGATAGATAAGATAAAGAAGGATACGGACAGGGATTACTTCCTGTCTTCGGACGAGGCAAAGACATACGGATTAGTCGACGAGGTAATTGCCAATATTTCTAAGAAGAAATAAATCAGAAGTTACGTAATGTTAGAGAAGGTTAATTAAGGTTCCGTAAGGTTGCAGTACTTTTGTAACATTATGCAACATTCACTAACCTTACGTAACGTTACGTAACTTTAAAATACGGAGATAGCGCATGAAAAAATACCTGATGACCCCGGGACCCACGCCGGTTCCCGAAGACATAAGAAACGAAATGGCGAAACCTATAATACACCATAGGACTAAAGAGTATCAGGGCATATTTAAGGACGCCACCGAAGGCTTAAAAAAGTTATTCAGGACTTCCGGGGACCTGTTCACCTTCACTTCAAGCGGCACAGGCGCCATGGAGGCGTCTATCGTCAATGTCCTTTCGGCAGGCGATAAGATAATAGTGGTAAGGGGCGGAAAATTCGGCGAGAGGTTCGGCGACATAGCAAAGGCTTATGGCGTAGAGGTAATACCCGTTGATGTTGAATGGGGAAGCGGCCCTAAGCCGGAGGCCATAAAGGATCTGCTTAAGAAGAATCCATCTGTGAAAGCGGTTTATACTACGCTTTGCGAAACGTCGACAGCAACGGTATTTGACATCAAGGCGATCGGGGAGGTCGTGAAAGCGACAGACGCCCTCTTCATAGTGGACGTTATAAGCGGACTGGGCGCTGATAATTTTGAGAATGACGCCTGGGGAGTGGATATAGCGATATGCGGTTCGCAAAAGGGGCTTATGATACCGCCCGGCCTGGCGTTCTGTACGGTTAGCCAGAAGGCATGGAAAGCGGTTGAGACGTCGAAGCTGCCTAAGTTCTATTTCAATTTTAAAAAATACAAGAAAGCATATATCGATACTGATACACCCTTTACTTCGGCTATTACGCTCGTTATAGGGCTGAAGAAGGCTGTCGAGAAGATCAACGCCAAAGGCGTCGACAAGGTCATTGCTGAACATCAAAAGATGGCCGTAGCATTCCGGGCCGCCGCCAATGCGCTTGGTTTGCAGATATTTTCGAAATCCCCGTCGTCGGCCGTAACAGGTATTAACGCGCCCGCGGGAATAAATGCGGACGATATCATAAAGCTCCTGAAGACCGAGTTAGGGGTCACTTTCGCCGGCGGGCAGGAACAGCTTAAGGGAAAGATATTCAGGGCCGCTCATATGGGCGGGATCGACGAAGAGCATACGATAGAATCCATTAAGGCGCTTGAACAGGCCCTCGCGAAATTGGGATATAAATTTAAAACAGGCAGCGGATTAGAAGCTGCTAAGAAGATACTAGGTTAAGCAAGGAGAGGATCATGTCATTCAAGGTTCTGATAAGCGATTCACTTTCAAAGGAAGCGGTGGACATACTGGAAAGAGAAAAGGAATTTAAGGTCGACGTCAATACTAAACTGACGCCGGAAGACCTTAAGAAGGTCATAAAAGATTATGACGCGCTTCTGGTCAGAAGCGCCACTAAGGTCACGAAGGACGTTATAGAGGCTGCGGACAGGCTTAAGATAATAGGAAGAGCGGGTGTGGGGCTCGATAACGTCGACGTCAACGCCGCGTCCAAGAAGGGCGTGATCGTAGTTAACACACCGGGCGGCAATACCATCTCGACAGCCGAGCATACTTTTTCGATGATGCTTGCCCTTTCACGCAACATTCCGCAGGCCGACCACTCGATGAAGAAGGGCGAATGGGAACGTAAAAAATTTATGGGTGTGGAACTTTATGGAAAGATCCTGGGAATAGTAGGGCTTGGCAGGATAGGTACGGAAGTAGCAAGAAGGGCCATCAGCTTCGAGATGAAGGTCCTGGCTTATGATCCGTTCCTTTCGGCCGAAAAGGCTAAGGAGCTCGGGATAGAACTTGTAGATGTAGAGACGTTATGCAAAGAGGCGGATTATATAACTGTCCATACACCGCTTACAGAAGAGACGAAGCATATCATATCTGACGGGGAATTCGCGGTAATGAAGAAAGGCGTAAGAGTGATCAATTGCGCCAGAGGCGGTATTATAGATGAAGAGGCCCTTATAAAAGCGCTAGAGTCCGGGAAGATCGCGGGAGCCGCGCTAGACGTATATGAGGAAGAACCTCCGAAGAGCTCGAAGCTGCTGAAATTTGACAAGGTAGTTCTTACGCCGCACCTTGGCGCGTCTACGGAAGAGGCGCAGGTAAATGTGGCTATTGATATCGCGAATACTGTCCGCGACTGCCTTCTAGGCCGCGGCGTGCGCAACGCAGTGAACGTTCCTTGTGTAGATCCGGAGATATGCAAGATAATCGACCCTTACCTTAAATTGGCGGAAAAGATAGGCGCTATGCAGTCGCAGCTTGCCGAGGGGCACATCAAGAGAGTGAAGATAAGGTATGTCGGCGATATACTTAAATACGAACTTTCGCCCCTGACGGTATCCCTGATGAAGGGCATGCTCACGCCTATACTGCAGGAGACCGTAAATTTTGTGAATGCTCTCGTTATAGCAAAAGAGCGAGGCATAAATATCATAGAGTCCAGGACGGCCGAGGTGCAGGATTTCGCGAACCTGATAGAGGTCGAGGTAGAGACCGACAAGATGACAAACGTGCTTACAGGCACATTATTTACAAAGGTCGATCCCAGGATAGTCAAGATAAACGAGTTCTACGTCGATTCCGTGCCTGAAGGATATATGCTGGTGATCTGTAACAATGACGTCCCCGGCATAATAGGGCAGATCGGCACCATATTAGGTAAGAACGGCGTAAATATAGCCGGCATGTCGTTCGGCCGCGACGAAAAAGGCGGCAGGGCCGTCAGCATACTCAACATAGATAGCGATGTCCCGAAGAAGGTCCTGGAAGAGATGCGGAAGGCGAAGAATATCAACGAAGTCAAGCTGGTTAAGTTGTAAGTCGTAAGTTTTAAGTTATAAGCTATAAACAATTTGCTTACAACTTACTACTTATAGCTTACAACTATCTTAGAAAGGTAATCGATCATGAAAAAACAAAAAAAGATATATATCCTCGATGTGACGAACCGCGACGGCGTGCAGACCTCGCGGCTTGGTTTGGCTAAACTGCAGAAGACGATGATCAATATCTATTTAAACGAAATGGGAGTCTCGCAATCTGAGTTCGGTTTCCCCGTTACAAGGCACGAGACCAATTACCTGAACGCAAACCTGGAGCTTGTGAGAAGCGGCGCATTGAAGCCGATAAAATTGAGCGGTTGGATAAGGGCTATTAAGGATGACGTGGAGAAGGCCTGCAAGATGACCAAGGTGAAAAATCTCAATCTTTCGATATCCACATCGGACCAGATGATAAACGGGAAGTTCCAGGGCAAATACACAAAAGAAGACGTGATAAAGGAGATGGTCGAAGCCCTCCACGCGGCGCGCAGGCTCGGCATAGAGTTGATCGGCGTTAACGCTGAAGACGCGTCGAGGACGCGT
>JAQUSE010000055.1 GCA_028715235.1 Candidatus Omnitrophota bacterium
GGGCAGGACCGTAAGGGTAAAAGACCTGAATAAGATAGTCGATAAGGGAGACCTGGAGAATGTCAAGGTCAATAATCCCGAGATAGAGCAGGAGATAGCCAGGATCACCAGGTTGCTCGACAGCCAGATAGAAGAGCTTACATTTGAACTCGAAAGGGAGATAGATAGAGTCAAGAGAGGCGACGAGCTTCCACCTGGTGTATTGAAGAAGGTCAAAGTATATGTAGCGAGCAAGAAGAAGATATCGGTCGGCGACAAGATGGCGGGAAGACACGGGAATAAGGGGGTCGTCGCGAAGATCCTGCCCGAGGAGGATATGCCGTTCCTCGCAGATGGGACGCCTGTTGAGATAGTGTTGAATCCGCTCGGAGTGCCGAGCCGTATGAACGTAGGGCAGATACTCGAAACGCATCTCGGGTGGGCCGCCAAGATACTCGGTTTCACCGTAGCGAGCCATGTCTTTGACGGCGCGAGCGAAAATGAGATCAAAGAAGAAATGAAGAAGGCCGGGATACCGCTTGAAGGCAAGGTAAGCGTGTATGACGGGTTTACAGGAAAACCGTTCGACCAGAAAGTGACGGTTGGCTACATTTATATGCTGAAACTGGCCCATCTGGTCGACGACAAGATACATGCAAGGTCCATCGGGCCGTATTCGCTCGTTACTCAGCAGCCGCTTGGAGGAAAAGCGCAGTTCGGCGGACAGAGATTCGGCGAGATGGAAGTGTGGGCTCTCGAAGCCTACGGCGCGGCGTTCACTTTACAGGAATTGCTTACTGTTAAATCGGACGATGTTGTCGGAAGGACGAAGATATATGAAGCCGTGGTCAAGGGCGATAATAAACTTCAGTCGGGTACGCCCGAATCCTTCAACGTCCTTGTAAAAGAATTGCAGTCGTTGGGACTCGAAATCAAGCTGGAGAAGAGATCTCCTGTTGAAGAAAAGGATAAATAATAATGGTCGAGGATATCGGTTATTTTAATGCAATAACCATAAAGATAGCGTCACCCCAGGTCGTGAAGTCATGGTCTAAAGGCGAAGTTAAGAAGCCGGAGACTATCAACTACAGGACGCTGAAGCCCGAGAAAGACGGACTCTTCT
This sequence comes from Candidatus Omnitrophota bacterium, assembly GCA_028715235.1. GTDB lineage: Bacteria > Omnitrophota > Gorgyraeia > 2-01-FULL-45-10 > 2-01-FULL-45-10 > JAQUSE01. Next base: position 1,103 of record JAQUSE010000055.1, read on the forward strand.
GCGAGAGGATATTCGGGCCTACCAAAGACTATGAATGCAATTGCGGGAAATATAAGCGCATAAAGCATAAGGGCATCATATGCGACAGGTGCGGGGTAGAGGTCACCCGCTCCAGCGTTCGCAGGGAGAGGATGGGCCATATAGAGCTCTCCTGTCCGGTGTCGCATGTTTGGTTCTTTAAGGTCATGCCGTCAAGGATCGGTATCATGCTGGGCATAACTTCCAGAGAGTTGGAGAAGGTGCTCTATTACGAAGAATACATAGTCATCGATCCGGGTGAGACATCGCTGAAGAAGATGGACCTGCTGTCCGAAGAGCGTTATAAAGAGTTCAGGGAAAAATTCGGCCAGAAATTTACGGCTAAGATGGGGGCTGAAGCTATAAGGGATCTGCTTAAAGACATCGACCTCGATAAGCTGGCCTCGAAGATAAAACGCGAGATCAAAGACTCCAAGTCCGATAACATCCAGAAGAAGAGCGTAAAGATCCTCAGATTCATAGAATTGTTCAAGAATTCAGGAAACAAGCCGGAATGGATGATACTCGACATATTACCGGTCATCCCTCCCGACCTAAGGCCTCTCGTGCCGCTTGACGGCGGGCGGTTCGCGACAAGCGACCTTAACGACCTCTATCGGCGTGTGATAAACAGGAACAACCGGTTGAAGAAGTTGATAGAACTGAAGGCGCCGGAGATCATCATAAGGAACGAAAAGCGCATGCTCCAGGAGGCTGTCGACGCCCTCTTCGATAACGGACGTCACGGAAAGGCCGTTCTGGGCCCCGGCAACAGGCCTTTGAAGTCGCTGAGCGATATGTTGAAGGGAAAACAGGGGCGTTTCAGGCAGAACCTGCTGGGTAAGAGGGTAGATTATTCCGGAAGAAGCGTTATAGTAGTCGGTCCTGAGCTGAAGCTCAAAGAATGCGGGTTGCCAAAAAAGATGGCTCTTGAACTCTTTGAGCCTTTTATTATAAAGAAACTGAAAGAAAAAGGGTTTGTCCATACGATAAAGAGCGCCAAAAAGATGGTCGAGAAGGCGAAGTTGGAGGTTTGGGACATTTTGGACGATGTTATAAAAGACCATCCCGTTATGTTAAACAGAGCCCCGACCCTGCACAGGCTGGGTATACAGGCGTTCCAGCCGATACTGATCGAGGGCAATGCCATTCGCATACATCCGCTCGTCTGTACAGCTTTCAACGCGGACTTTGACGGTGACCAGATGGCGGTGCACGTTCCTCTTTCTATCGAGGCGCAGACCGAGTGTAAACTGCTCATGATGGCCACAACAAATATATTTTCACCGGCAGACGGCAGGCCGATCACGAGCCCGACCCAGGATATTGTCCTCGGATGTTACTATATGACGAAGGAGAAGCCCGGCGCCAAGGGCGAAGGAAAGATCTTCAGCTCGTCCGAGGAAGTCGTTATCGCTCATAATGACGAAGAGGTCGATTTGCACGCGAAGATAAAGGTCGACATAGGCGGCAAGCTTATTGAAACAACGGTTGGCAGGGTCTTATTTAACCTTCTTCTGCCCGAAGGCATAGTCTATGTGAACGAGACTATGAGCAAATCCAAATTAAGCAAGACCATATATAGCTGCTACAAGACAAAGGGACATCAGGTGGTCATAAAGCTGCTCGATGATCTCAAGAGGGCTGGATTCGAAGAGGCGACGAAAGCGGGCCTATCGATATCCGTAAATGACCTGCAGATACCGAAGAAAAAAGACGAATATCTCCAGAAGACGATCACAGACGTCAACCACGTCGAAGAGCAGTATAAGAGAGGGCTCATAACAGACCGCGAGCGTTATAATAAGATCATAGACCTGTGGACACATGCGACCGACGACGTATCGGACCTCATATTCCAGGAACTCGATTCGTTCAATCCTATATTCATGATGGCGGATTCCGGCGCACGCGGTTCGAAGCTCCAGATCAGGCAGCTCGCCGGCATGAGAGGACTGATGGCAAAACCTTCCGGAGAGATTATAGAGACCCCTATCAAGGCTAACTTCAGGGAAGGGCTGACTGTGCTGGAGTATTTCATATCTACGCACGGCGCGAGAAAAGGTCTGGCAGATACTGCGTTGAAGACAGCTGATTCCGGATACCTTACTCGCAGGCTCGTCGATGTGGCGCAGGACGTCATAGTCAGCGAAGACGATTGCGGGACGTTGAACGGTATATTGATAAGCGCGATCATCGAAGGCGACGAGGTGGTCGTGAAGCTGGCCGAAAGGATAATAGGAAGGGTCGCGCTCGACAACATAGTCGACGTTATAACAGATACGGTACTTGTAGAAGCGGGCGCCGAGATTACCGAAGAGAAGGCAAAGCAGATCGAAGAGGTCGGCATAGAGAAGATCAGGATCAGGAGTGTTCTTACTTGTGAATCAAAGCACGGATGTTGCGTAAAATGTTACGGAAGAAATCTCGCAACGGGCAGGATCGTTGAACTCGGTGAGGCAGTCGGTATAGTTGCGGCACAGTCTATAGGTGAGCCCGGTACGCAGCTGACGATGAGAACATTCCATATAGGAGGAACCGCCTCGAGGATAGTGGAGCAGTCATTTACTGAATCGAAGTATAAAGGTATGATAAAATACCACAATTTGAGGGTCGTTGCAACCAAGAAAGAAGGCGAATTGGTCGTCCTGAACAGAAACGGCCAGGTGAGCATCAATGATCCGCAGGGACGCGAACTTGAACGATATACGATCCCCCAAGGGGCTATATTAAGGGTTGAAGACGGTAAGCCGGTAGAAGAAGGTTCGATATTCGTGAAATGGGATCCCTACACTGTACCCATCCTTACAGAAGTTTCCGGCAAGACAAAGTACGAGGACATCAAAGAAGGCGTTACCATGAAGGAAGAGCTCGACCCCGCGACGAAGTTGAAGAACCGCGTCATCGTCGAGCACAAAGGCGACTACCATCCTCAGATACTTATATTAAACAAGGACGGAGAGGTTCTCGCTATATACCCGATCCCTGCCGGCGCCCATATCGTAGTACATGATGGTAAAGGGGTTACTGCCGGAGAGGTTCTCGCTAAGACTCCCCGCGTCTTCGGTAAGACCAAAGATATAACCGGAGGTTTGCCAAGGGTCGCTGAGCTCTTTGAGGCAAGACGGCCTAAGGATCCCGCCATCATAAGCGAGATCGACGGTTTAGTAGAATTCGGCGAGTCGAAGAAAGGGCAGAAAAGGGTCATAATCACATCCCCGACAGGTATGAAGAAAGAATATGTCATTCCGCACGGAAAACACCTTAACGTGTATAAGGGCGATAAAGTCACAGCGGGCGAGCAATTGATAGACGGTCCCGTAGTCCTGCAGGACATCTTGAGGGTTTCCGGAGATAAAAAACTTCAGGAGTATCTGGTAAATGAAGTTCAGGAAGTTTACAGGTTGCAGGGCGTCAATATTAACGATAAGCATATCGAGGTCATAGTGCGGCAGATGCTGCGTAAGGTGAGAATAGAGAACCCGGGAGACACGACGTTCCTGATGGGGCAGCAGGTCGATAAGACCGTTTATATTGAAGAGAATAAGAGGGCGACCAAGAAGAAAGGTAAGGGGGCGAGTGCGGTGCCTGTGTTGTTGGGTATAACGAAGGCGTCGCTGAACACCGAGAGTTTTATCTCGGCCGCAAGCTTCCAGGAGACGACCAGGGTGCTGACCGAAGCTGCCGCAAGCGGCAAGACGGATAACCTGATCGGGCTGAAAGAGAATATCATCATGGGCCATCTGATACCGGCTGGAACTGGTTTTGATTTCCACAGGAACATATCGATTGTAAAGCATGTGCTGGACGACGCCAAGAAAGACAAAGAAGAGACTAAAGAAGATAAAAAGGGGAGCACAAAAGAAGATAAAGCAGGGGAGCAGGGATAATACAAATGCCGACGATAAACCAGCTTATAAGATTGGGAAGAGAAAAGTTCAAAAACAGGAGCAAGTCGCCCGCTCTCAAGGGCTGTCCGCAGAGAAGGGGCGTGTGCCTTCAGGTAAAGACGCAGACTCCCAAAAAGCCGAATTCAGCGCTGAGAAAAGTTGCCAGGGTAAGGCTGACGAATTCAATAGAAGTCACATCTTATATACCGGGAGTCGGCCATAACCTGCAGGAGCATTCCATAGTGTTGGTCAGAGGCGGCAGAGTAAAAGACCTTCCGGGTGTCAGGTACCACATCGTGAGAGGAGTGCTCGACACGGCAGGTGTGACCGACAGACGTAAATCGAGATCGAAATACGGAGCAAAAAAACCGAAAGATAAGGCAGCGCCAGGTAAAGCCGCAAAATAAAAAAGGTAAGGATAATCGATGAGAAGACGCAGAGCTGATAAGAGAGAGATCATACCGGATCCAAAATATAAGAACGCCACTGTGGCAAGATTTATCAATATAATGATGCTGCAGGGCAAGAAGTCTACCGCGGAAAAGATAGTTTACAAGTGTTTCGGCATATTAGGCGAGAAGACCGGTAAACCGCCTCTGGAGGTTTTTCTGAAAGCTCTCGATAACGTCAGGCCGTTATTGGAAATAAAGCCGAGAAGGATCGGAGGAGCAACATATCAGGTCCCTATCGATGTTAAGTCAGAAAGAGGTATTTCTATCGCGATGAGGTGGATACGGAACTTCGCGCGAGCGAAGAAGGGCAAGCCGATGGAGATAAAGCTTGCGGATGAGATGTTGGAGGCTTACAAAGGAGAAGGCTCTGCCATGAAGAAGCGGGAAGATACACATAAGATGGCTGAAGCGAATAAGGCCTTCGCTCATTACAGATGGTAAGCGAGGACGTTGATAAAAAAATGACTACAAAAGACACAAGATTATTTAATTTAAGGAACATAGGCATAATAGCGCATATCGACGCCGGCAAGACGACGACGACCGAACGCATGCTATTTTTTACCGGCAAGGTATATAAGATCGGCACTGTCGACGAGGGGACCGCAGTAATGGACTGGATGGTCCAGGAGCAGGAGCGCGGTATTACTATTACGAGCGCCGCAACCACCTGTTTTTGGAAAGACAAGAATATCAATATTATAGATACCCCCGGCCACGTCGACTTTACGGTAGAGGTCGAGAGATCCCTTAAGGTACTTGACGGCGCCGTTGTTGTTCTCTGCGCCGTTGGAGGCGTCCAGCCCCAATCCGAGACCGTATGGCGCCAGGCGGAGAAGTATAAAGTTCCAAGGATCGCTTTCATCAATAAGATGGACAGGACCGGCGCGAACTTCTTTAAGGTTCTTGATGATATGCGCGAGCGATTGGCGGCGAATCCCTTGCCGCTCCAGATACCTATAGGCGCGGAAGACAAGTACCAGGGGGTCATAGATCTTATAACGATGAAGGCTATAATCTACTTAGGCAGCGAAGGAAAATCCGGGTTTGAGGTTACCGACATACCCGAGGACTTGAAGAAATTGGCGAGCAAGTACAGGCATAATCTGATAGAGAAACTAGGCGAGGTAGACGAGACGGTCATGGACAGGTACATCAATGAAAAAGGACTCTACCCTCATGAAGTAAGGAATTTTATCAGGAAAGCTACATTAGCCGCAAAAATAATTCCCGTATTCTGCGGCGCTTCCGCGAAGAACAAAGGCATAGAGCCTTTATTGGACGGTATCTGCGATTTCCTGCCGTCGCCGCTCGACCTTCCTCCTGTCAAAGGGATCAACCCGGAGACGGAAGAAGAGGTGACGAGAGAGCCGTCTGAAAACGAGAAGTTCTGCGCGCTTGTATTCAAGATCAAGGCCGATCCGTTCGTCGGAAAACTGGCTTACGCGCGCGTTTATTCCGGGATACTCGATCCGGGGCAATATGTTTACAATTCCAAGAAAGATACAAAAGAACGCATCGGCAAGATATTGAAGATGCATGCAAATAAGCAGGAGATCGTCGATAAGGCGATGGCCGGCGATATCGTCGCGCTCGTCGGGTTGAAAAATACGACGACCGGCGACACCATCTGTTATGAAGACAACCCCATTGTCCTGGAGACGATGCATTTTCCGGAACCTGTCATATCTATGGCGATAGAGCCTAAGACAAAGGCAGACCAGGAAAGGTTGGGTTTGGCTATGAACAGGCTCGCGGAGGAAGACCCGACTTTTAAGGTAACCTACGCTAAAGAGACCGGGCAGACGATAATAAGCGGCATGGGCGAACTGCATCTGGAGATAATAGTCGATAGGATGTTCAGGGAATTTAATGTCGCGGCCAATGTGGACAAGCCTCAGGTAGCTTATAAAGAGACTCTGACCAGGCAGGTCAGGGCCGTAGGCAAGTTTATACAGCAGAGCGGGGGCAGGGGCCAATACGGGCATGTCGTGCTGGATGTAGCGCCGGCGCAGAAAGGCGCAGGCGTATTATTTGAGTCGAAGATCATAGGCGGCGCCATTCCCCGGGAGTATATCTCGTCCGTCAAAGAGGGCGTGATAGATGCCGCCCAGAACGGGCAGCTTGCCGGATATCCCGTGACTGATATCGACGTGAAACTGGTAGACGGTTCTTATCACGAAGTAGATTCATCCGACCTGGCGTTCCATATGGCGGGCTCGATCGCCGTGGGTGAGGCGCTCAGGACCGGGGGATCGATACTTCTTGAGCCTATCATGAACCTGGAAGTAATTACTCCGGACAATTATATGGGCGACGTTATCGGAGATCTCAGTTCGCGCAGGGTAAAAATAGAAGCCATTACGGACAGGTTGAATATTAAAGTCATACGAGGGTTCGCGCCGTTAAGCGAGATGTTCGGTTATGCGACTACCGTAAGAAGCCTTACGCAGGGACGCGCTTCTTACACCATGGAGCCTTCCTATTATCAGGAAGTGCCTAAAAATATATCGGAAAAAATAATAGAATTAAGCGGACGCGTTAAAGAAAGAAAATAAAGGAGAGTTTATGGCAAAGGAAGCGTTTGTAAGATCTAAGCCGCACGTGAACATCGGCACAATCGGCCATATCGATCACGGCAAGACTACTTTGACGGCAGCAATTTTAGCGACCCTTGCCAAAAAGG
>JAQUSE010000056.1 GCA_028715235.1 Candidatus Omnitrophota bacterium
TGCTTATCAGGCTGGCGATATCTCTAAGCGTAGTCATCGGCAGCATCTTGGATATCTCGATATCTTTTTTCAGTGTCTTCAGGGACGTTAAGAGCCTTTTGATGACGGCCACCTTCTTCTTCCGCCGTGCCTCATCCGGTTCCAGCTCTTCACGCTGTTTTATCAACGTAGTCAGGTCCTTTTTTACCTCGCCGGCATCCTTGCCCATTTCCAGGACGTATTTCTTTATGCGGGAATAGTCTTCATGGTCGAGCGTTGATTTGTCTTTCGCAAGCCTGAGAACATTTATAGATTCATAGCTTGGTATCGAGGACGGCTCTTTCATGTCGGGATGGTCTTTCTGCAGGAAACGCGGCTCTTCCTTTTCGAGGAAATAGTAGGACTTAAGCAGTTTCAATGCCGTAGCCTTCTTTATCCCTATCTCCTTTGATGTGTAAGCGTCAAAAGTGGCATATCCCCATTCTTTATAAAGCCTGTCTTTCCAGACAGAATACAGCCCTTGCCCAAGATCTATCCATGACGTCTTGAAGCTCTTGACGCTCTGCAGGATCCCGTACCGTATAGAGCCTTCCTCTAAGGCGCCCATCCTCTCTTCAATGCGTTCGAGAGACTTAGTCTTCATGCTGCTCATCCGTTACTCCTCTCTTTGAGCTTATTCTCTTAAGCGGATTAAATTATATCGCAAAAACGATTCTTTTTAAACTAATTAATTGCATCTTTTTATTGACAACCATACCCCGCTAATTTATCATATTGACATGCTTAAAAAGATGGCATCCTCCGCATCAATATGGATCATAACTTTCACCCTTACTGCCGTTCTTTTTTTCGTGATGCTCTTCCTTACCATCATACTGTTTCCTTTCGATCGCAAAAGGAAGATCGTCCATGCACAGTGTTTCTGGTGGGCCGGCGCTGTGGTATACTCAAACCCTTACTGGACCCTTAGAGTGTCCGGCCTGGAGAACATCGATCATAAAAAAACCTACATAGTTGTCGCCAACCACCAGAGCCTCGCTGATATAGCGGTGATATATTTTACAAGGATGCAATTTAAATGGGTGGCAAAGGCTGCCCTGTTCAAAGTGCCGTTCATAGGATGGTGCATGTCGCTCGCCAGGCACATAAAACTCGCCAGAGGAAATTTCGGGAGCATCAAGAAAGTCTACAGGGAGGCTGCCGGGTGGCTGAGGAGCGGCGTTTCGGTACTGTTCTTCCCGGAAGGCACACGCAGCGGGACTGATGAGATGGGCGATTTCCAGAACGGCGCTTTCAAGCTTGCCATAAAGGAAGGCGTTCCCATACTTCCTATATCGATCAGCGGGACCCGCGATACTATACCTAAGGGCAGCTGGATGTTCGAGACCAAAGTCGTCGGCGTCATGAAAGTCCTGCCGCCTATAGAAACAGCAGGATTCAGCCCCGCGGATTTCAGTCGTCTCAGGGACATTACCCGCTCTGCAATAGGGTCTTCTTGAACTACCGCCTGCTGTATGGCACGCGCCAAATTTCCTTAGCGTATTCCTCTATAGTCCTGTCGCTTGAAAATTTTCCGCTTTTAGCTACGTTGATGATAGACTTCTTCGTCCATTCCATCTGGTCTATATACAGTTTGGAGACAGAATCCTGCGTCTTGCAATAGTCATCAAAATCAGCGCATACGAAGAAATAGTCCATATGCACCAGTGACTGCACCATGGGATCGAACAGGCCGAATTCTACCGGCGATAGAAAATTACTATTGATCAGATGGAATATCTCGCCAAGGTTCGGGGAACGGTCTATATAATCCTGCGGCTTGTAACCTTGCTCCCTTATCTTTTCGATCTCCTGTGCCTTGAGGCCGAAGATGAATATGTTATCATGGCCCACCGCTTTCCCGATCTCGATGTTGGCGCCGTCGAGCGTTCCTATGGTCAGCGCCCCGTTTACCATGAACTTCATGCAGCCGGTACCTGAAGCCTCCATGCCCGCGGTGGATATCTGCTCGGAAAGGTCGCTTGCGGGGAATATCTTCTCGGCCAGCGAAACCTGGTAGTTCTCCAGGAAGACGACTTTCATCTTGTCGCCTATTGCCTTGTCCTTGTTGATGACATCGGCAACGCTGTTTATGAATTTTATCACAAGCTTTGCCATGTAATATCCGGGCGCAGCCTTGCCGCTGAAGATAAAAGTCCGCGGGACAAAAGGCGTCTTCGGGTCTTTCTTCAGCCTGATATATTGCGATAGTATATAAAATGCGAGAAGGACCTGCCGCTTATATTCATGCAGCCTCTTCACCTGGATGTCATACATAGAATGCGCGTCGATACTTATTCCGGTGGTCTTATGGATATGCTCGGCAAGCCTCTTCTTGTTGTCAGACTTTACCTTTTGCCATTTCTCACGGAAAGAAGCGTCATCCTTCAGGGGGAGGAGTTTTTCAAGCTGAAAAAGGTCCGTTATCCAGCTGTCACCTATCGCCTCTGTTATCAAACCCGACAGGCCCGGATTAGACTCTTTCAGCCAACGCCGCTGGGTAATCCCGTTAGTTTTATTATTGAATTTTTCCGGCCATAATTCGTAAAAATCCCTGAATAGGCGCGTCTTCAAAAGATCCGAATGGAGTTCGGAGACCCCGTTCACCGAATACGTGCCCACAAGCGCAAGGTGTCCCATTCTGATCTTCTTAGTGTCTGCCTCCTCTATGATCGACATCCTTCTCAAGCGATCGTTGTCGCCCGGGAATTCTGCCGCCACTTCCTGTAAAAATCTGAAATTGATCTCATAGATTATCTGCATATGCCGGGGAAGAAGTTTCTCAAAGAGAGGCACGGGCCACTGCTCTAGCGCTTCCGGCATAATAGTGTGGTTTGTGTAGGCAAATGTGTTGACGGTGATATCCCATGCGGCATTCCATCCCATATGCTCTTCGTCTACGAGTATCCTCATCAACTCGGCTATGGCTATGGACGGATGTGTGTCGTTCAACTGGATGGCGACTTTCTCAGGCAGCGTCTTCAAATCGCGGTTCTCGCTCTTAAACCGCCTTATTATGTCGGAAATGGAAGCCGCCGTGAAAAAATACTCCTGTTTTAATCGGAGCTCCTTGCCCTGGCTGACATTGTCGTTTGGATATAATACTTTTGAGATGTTCTCCGTCAACACCTTGTTATACACGGCCCTCTCATAATCCCCGTGATTAAAATAACTGAGGTCGAAATCCTCGGAACTGCGCGCGGACCACAGCCTGAGCGTATTGACGACGTCATTACTGTAACCGGACACAGGCACGTCGTACGGCATCGCAAGCACGTCATCTGTATCTACCCAGTTAGCGCGGAGGTTACCTTTCTCATCATGGGTCATAAAGGTATGGCCGTAATAACGGACCTTTACGGTATATTCCGGCCTTTGGAATTCCCACGGGTTCCCGAGCCTTAGCCACTCATCGGGAAACTCGACCTGATATCCGTTAATTATCTTCTGGTGGAATATGCCGTACTCATAACGGATCCCGTATCCATGAGCCGGAATACCGAGCATGGCCATGGAATCCAGAAAGCAGGCCGCGAGCCTCCCGAGCCCCGCGTTCCCGAGCCCGGCATCTGCCTCACACTCCATCAAATCGGCCATGTCAAGGCCCATATCCTTAAGAGCGTCTTTAGTCTGGTTCCAAAGGCCGAGATTGATCATATTGGTCCCCAGAAGACGCCCTATCAAGAATTCCATGGACAGATAATAGACCCTCTTGAGGTTTTCTCTGTGGTATCTCTGTTGGGTAGATATCCAGCGCTCTACGATCCTGTCCCTTATAGCGATCGAAGTAGCGACAAAATCATCGTACAGAGTCGCAGTGTATTTGTCTTTGGCCAGCGCGTACTCCCTGTTTGCCGTGAAAGACAACCTGATGCCGTTCTTGGTCATGTCCTTGAATATTATAGCGGTCCCGTGAGCCTCTTTCTTTCTTTCTTTCATTTTATACCTCGCTCTTTATTTGGATACCATCGTATTCTATCACGTCCGCATTAAGTATGCAATCCATCCGGAAATTTCTCTCCTCATTCTTCATGTGGCAGTGGGCGATTACGTATGACCTGTCATAACCGCTGCGTATCTCTTTGGGGGTTATGATGCGCTCGGTAACACTGTTGGTCCAGGCAGAGCGGTAAGTTATGTTCAGGCTCTTCTCTTCCCTGATCGCTTTTTCAATAAGCCTCGTCTTGTAATCTTTTACCTTTCTGGCGAATGGCGCTTTATTGGTCTTGACGAAGACTATGTCGTCGATCAGGGTTATGCCTTCCTTATCCATTATCTTGAGTTCTTTTTTGAATACCGCAAGCGTCATCTTGACATCCGACAATGCCCTGTGCTCACCCTCGGCACTGATGTTAAGCGTCCGCGCGACATTGCCTAGATTATACCTTCCGATCCCGGGAAAGAGTCTGCGCGCGAGCCTAAGCGCGTCAATCACATAATAATCTTTCAGCAGGTCTTTATCTCTGCCGAGGGCATACTCTATGAAACCTATATCGAATCCTGCGTTATAAGCCACGAGGGCGCTGCCTTTGATGAATTTTAAAAAGAAAGGCAGGATCTCGTCTATTGTCGGTTTGCCCGCTACCATCTCGTCGGTAATTTTATTTACTAAAGAAGCGCCGTACGATATCGGCCTCTGCGGGTCCACAAGGGAATGCAATGTCTTCGGAGTTCGTTTGCCCGGATCGATCCTCACCGCCGCTATCTCGCATATCCTATCGCCGGAATACGGATATAGGCCGGTCGTTTCGACGTCGAATACCGTAAATGAAACATCCTTAATCTTAAGTTTGCCGCTCATTGCCTGTCACCCTGCCAGATCTATGCCGGATACGCGCCTTCCGCGACGGCGCAAGACCGATCTGTATACATAATCTGCCACTGCAACGTCCTGGACCGCAAGTCCGGTCGAGTCGAAGATCGTAATATCTTCTTGCGACCTCCGCCCTTTCTTCTTTTTTGCTATGACCTCGCCTAAAGTAGAGCGTATATCGGATATCTTTATCATCTTCTCGGCTATAGGGACGTTTATTTCGCCGCTGTGGCTAGCCTGAATTACGTCGTCAACGAATATTCCGGCCTTCTTAAATATGGCCGGATCTAGCTCCTCTTTGCCTTTCGCATCCGCGCCGATCGCGTTGATGTGCGTGCCCGGCGAGATCCACCTTGCGTCTATTATAGGCCTGCGCGATGGCGTGCTGGTTACGACGATGTCCTTGCCGCGTACGCACTCTTCAATATTATCGCATATCCTGAATTTGAGACCTGCGAGTTTGGTCCTCTTCACGAACAATGCCGCCCGGGCCCTGTCCGTATCGTAGACATCAACTGTTTTGAGCCGGAATATCTCTATGAGCGCAAGGAACTGGTTTGCGGCCTGGACGCCACAACCGACGAATCCTGCCGAGGACGATCGCCGTCTTGCCAGGTATTTTGCGGCTATTCCGCCGGCAGCGCCTGTACGGAGACTTGTGATGTAAGTTCCGTCCATTATGGCCAGAGGAAGCCCTGTTTTCGGGGAACTTACTATTATTACGGCCATCACGGACGGTAGTCCGCGAGACCTATTCCCGGGATGGACATTGACCCACTTTATTCCGCAGGCCTCCATCCCGGCTATGTAGGCGGGCATGGCGCGGAAATCTCCGTGATATTTATCAAGATGTATATATATCTTGGCGGGCATCTGTACGCGACCCAGGCCGTGGGCGTGAAATACATCCTCTATTATATTCATAGCCCGGCGCATATTGACCACCGGCACGATCCGGCTTCGCGGTATCATTAACGTCTTCATGCGCTATTCTTTCGCACGCTATTTGCCGTCATCGTTTCGGTTACGAGGCGCTTTATGGAATTGCCTATTCCGTCGAAATCTTTCCTATCGATGGACTCTTTCTTGAATACGCTCGAGCCGAATGCCACAGCCGAAGCGCCGTTTGAAAAATAGAGATTGACATTTTCCGCCGTTACGCCGCCGCAGGCCATCAATTCAATGTGGCTGAACGGCGCTTTCAATTCCCTGAAGTATGCCGGCCCGAATGTCCCGGACGGAAATACCTTTACCATGGTAGCGCCGGCGCTCCATGCTGCATATACCTCTCCCGGCGTCAACGCTCCCGGGAATACAGGAATGACGTTCTTGACGCAATATTCCATTACCTCCGGTACAATAACCGGTGTTACTATAAACGTTGCTCCGGCGTCGAGAGCGTTCTTTAATATCTCCAGGTTAAGCACTGTGCCCGCTCCTACCATAAGGCGGCCTTTCGCCAGCCTTTTGACCTGGCGGATAAGACCTGCCGCATCTTCGGAGTTCATGGCTATTTCTATGGTTTCAAGGCCGGATGATATAACAGCCTCTCCAAGCTCTTCTGCATGGTCGGACCTAAGAGCCCGAAATATACCCATTAGAGGCAATTTCTTAAAACGTGCTACATCCATATCTAGTCCAGGTCTGTCCCTTTAAGGCTTTCGTAAAAAGCCCTGTAATTCTCTCTCTTATCGCTTGAGCGCAGCTCCATCGCTGCCTTAGGATGCTCATTGAGCATACCCGCAATGGCGTATGGTATTACATAACCCCATTCGAGCTTCTTGCTGAGCGGGATAAATTCATCGGATATGAGGTCCAGGATAGGCCGGATATCGTACTTGGGATTCTTCAGGAAACCGATCAATAGTTCGAGCGGGCAGTTCCCTGCGGCCCTGCCGAGCCCGAAGACTGTGCCGTCTACAAAGTTTGCGTCGTGTATTATCGCCTCTATTGTGTTACAGAACGCAAGCTGCTGGTTATTGTGCGCGTGCATCCCAACTTCTTTAGTCTTCAATATGCTTTTCGCCTTTTTAATCAGGAATTCGGTCGACTCCTGGTAGAGCGCGCCAAAACTGTCGACTATGTACACCACCTTGGCCTTAGACTCTTTTTCCAGCTGCTCAAGGGCCTCGTTCAACTCGTTATCCAAGGCCTTGGATATGGCCATTATATTCACGGTAGTCTCATAACCTTTGTCCGCAAAGTGATTGACGAGGTATATGGCCTTGTCAATATCCTTTACGTACGAAGCCACCCGTATCATGTCAACAGGGCTCTCTTTGCATGGCTTTACGTCGTCTATGTCTACGCGCCCCACATCGACCATAACGGAGATCTTTGTCCCGGACTCTACGCCATGTATGGCTTTTTTTATGTCGTCATCATCGCAAAATTTCCATGCCCCGTACTCTTTCGAAGAAAAAAGGCTTTTGGAATTCTTGTACCCGATCTCCATATAATCGACGCCTGCTTCGGTAAGGCCCTTGTATACGGCCCTCACGAATTTTAAGTCGAAGTCGTGGTTATTTATCAGTCCGCCGTCCCTTATAGTGCAATCGATCACTTTTATTTTTTCTCTGAACATCTTCTTTCTCCTGTTTTTTTGCAAATCACGTAGGACGCAAGTTTAAAACCGGCGACTACTTAACGGATATGGTAAATATCTCTTTCATGGCAGGCGCAACGTCTTTTTCCCATGGCCTGGCGTATTTCATAACGATGAATGTCTTTCCCGCCCCAATGGCCCTGAACGTCCAGACCTCTTTCCCGCCCGCCCCTACCAGTTTTCCGTCAGATGCTATGTATTCCGAGCTTTTAAATTCGATTATATTCTTGTCGAGCGGCTCAGAGAGCTGCCATTCAAAACCGGTAGTCCTGTTCGATTCGAGCGTTATGACGACGTCCTTGCCCGCTTTGGCCTCTATCACCAGCGATGGGTCGGGGAAAACCCCCTGGTTATCCGCCGCCTGGACTCCTCCAATAGCAGTTATCATAAATACCAGGACAACAAATACAATACCTTTTAACATCATGCCCTCCAGTCGTCAGCTTCCACTTTTAATATGGGTCTTACCCTGGCCGTTTAGCATTTTGTCGATGATCTTTGTGGAGGGCATATTTATCGTAGCATCATTCGAGTATACCGAAAAGAGATTAAGGGCCCTAAGATAATCGATCCCCATTACTTCGACCGCATAATTGTATTGCTCTTTCAATTCTGCCATATATTCGGTGATAAATCTCTGTTTTTGAAGCTCCGTAAGCAGGTACCACTCTTTCATAGTGACTTTGGAACCGTCCCA
>JAQUSE010000057.1 GCA_028715235.1 Candidatus Omnitrophota bacterium
TTGAGGTTGTGGCCTTTGACGAACGAGGTCCGGTTTCTTATGCAGAAATCGCACGCGTTCGTGCAACGGTTGGTTATGTTAAGGTAGAGCGAATCCCTGATCTCATACGCTATCCTGGAAGGCTCAGGCGCCTCGAGGCCGAAAAGCCTGCAGGCATTGTGGGTCGTTATCCTCGCTATGTCATCTTTGGACAGGCCGAGTATCTGCGATAATTCCTCGGCCAGCCGCGCTATGTTCGACGGTTCGTTGCGCTTGCCTCTCGATCCCTGAGGCGCCAGGAACGGCGCGTCGGTCTCGAGCAACAGCCTCTCTACCGGAACGGCCCTCGCGGTCTCGCGCAGCTTTTTGGCGTTCTTGAACGTAATGTTGCATGTGAACGAAACGAATAGCCCGAGGTCGAGGCATTTTTTCAGGAACGCCTCGTCTCCGGAAAAGCAGTGCATGACGCCGCTTAAGCCCTCTTTCTTTTCTTCGTTCAGGATCTTAAGGACGTCCTCGTCGGCTTCCCTGGCGTGGATGATTAGCGGCAGGTCTAATTCGCGGGCAAGACGTATAAAGGTCCTGAAGGCCATGGCTTGCGCGTCCCGCGGCGAGAGGCCCTTGTAATAATCGAGTCCCACCTCCCCGACGGCGACCACCTTGCTGTCTTTTGCAAGAAGCCTGAACTCAGCTATTACCTCATCCGTAACGGACGTTGCTTCGTGGGGATGGACGCCTAATGACGTGTAGATTATGGGGTAACGGCCCGCGAGCTCTACCGAACGCCGCGTCCCCTCAATGGAACTGCCGACGTTCACTATCTTACCCACGCCGGCTTTTACGGCTCTATTTATGACTTCATCCCGGTCGCTGTCGAAATCGCGGAAATCGAGATGGCAATGCGTATCTATCAGCACTTTTTGAAAATCCTATCGCTGTCTTATTTGGTCTCGATCCTGGGAAAGAGAGGCTCCGCCTTCTTTAACATTCTCCCAGCTTCCAGCTTCCCCCAGGCCATCTCCTTTTCAAAATCCATCTTTTGAAGATCTTCCTCAAGGCCAAGCTGCCTGTATATCCGCTGGGCGGTTCCCGGCATAAAAGGATATACCGAAACAGCCGCTATCCTTAACGCTTCCAGAAGGCTGTATATCACCAGAGCAAGCTCATCGGTCTTGCCTTCCTTGGATAGGGCCCAGGGTTTGGATTCTTCGATATATTTATTGGCGATGTTAATTACTTCCCATATCTTCGACAACGCGTTCACAAAATCGAAATTCGGTATCGACCTCTGCATCTCGCCCGCCAGATCACTTGCTTTTTTCTTCAATACCTCCCCCTGACGCTTGATTTCCGGCACCTTGCCCCCGAAATACTTTTCCGCCATGGTCAGGGTGCGGTTCAGGAGATTCCCCAGGTCGTTGGCAAGGTCGCTATTGTAACGCCCGACCAGGGTCTCCTCACTGAATACTCCGTCGAGGCCGAAAGAGACCTCGCGCAGAAGGAAATACCTGTATGGGTCTATGCCGTATTTATTTATCATCTCCAGCGGGTCGACGACATTGCCTTTGGATTTCGACATCTTCTCGCCCTTCACTATCCACCATCCGTGCGCGAATATTGCCTTCGGCGGCTCTATGCCGAGCGCTTTCAGCATGATCGGCCAATAAACCGCGTGGTGGCGCAGTATGTCCTTCCCGATCACGTGGAAATCGCAGGGCCATATTTTTTCAAAACGCGGCATGTCGTGCGGATATCCCGCGCCCGATATGTAATTTATAAGCGCGTCGAACCAGACATAAGTGACATAATCCCTGTCGAACGGTATCTCGATCCCCCAGGCCATGCGGCTTTTCGGCCGCGATATACAGAGGTCAAGCAGCGGTTCTTTGAGGAACCCTAAGACCTCGTTCTTGCGGAAATCAGGCCTTACGAAATCGGGATTGGCCTTTATATGGTCTATGAGCCATCCCTGGTACTCTGAGGTCTTCAGGAAGTAGTTCGCCTCGTCCAGTCTTTCAAGCGGCCGTTTGCAATCCGAACATATGCCGTCCGGGCTCTGGCTCTCGGACCAGAAAGTCTCGCACGGCGTGCAGAACCAGCCCTTATAAGCCTTCTTATATATCTTTCCGTCTTTATACAATTTTTCGAGTATCGCCTGAACGGTCTTTTCGTGATAATCGTCCGTTGTCCGTATGAAATAGTCATACTGTATGCCGAGCTTCGTCCACAGTTCCTTAAATACGGGAACGATCTCGTCGACGAAACGCTTCTCTTCGCCGGCTTTGTATCCGCGTTCAATAGTTGACTTCTCTATCTTCTCACCATGTTCATCGGTCCCGGTCATGAAGAATACGTCGCGGCCGCTTCGTCTCATGAACCTGGCCACGGTGTCACAGGCTATCTGGGTATAGGAATGGCCTATGTGGGGTTTGGAATTGACATAATAGAGTGGGGTTGTGATGTAAAATTTTTTCATATCAATCTGATATTCCGTAACGTTAGGGAAAGTTAATTAAAGTTACGTAAGGTTACATCCCTTGATTTTCGCAACTTTACGTAACCTTCTCTAACCTTACATAACCTTATGTAACATTATTTATAGCTCACCTCGAACAGCGTCCCATCCTCGAGTTCAACGGTCGCGGACCGTTTTATCGCATTGATGCTTATGACCTTGCCCATGCCCTTTTCTGTCTTGATCGATTCGCCTTCACGCGGCATCCCTTTCATGAGGTCCTTGTATGTCTTATGCTCGTATCCCAGGCAGCACATAAGACGGCCGCAGAGGCCGGATATCTTTGTCGGGTTGAGCGGAAGGTTCTGCTCCTTGGCCATCTTTATGGTCACGGGCTCGAAATCCTTAAGATACGTAGCGCAGCATAGCGCCCTGCCGCACGGCCCGAGCCCGCCGAGTATCTTCGCCTCATCGCGGACGCCGATCTGTTTCAGCTCTATCCTCGTCTTGAACGCGTTCGCGAGGTCCTTTACGAGATCCCTGAAATCGACCCTGCCCTCGGCGGTGAAATAGAACATTATCTTCGAGCGGTCGAACGAGAACTCCGCGTCGATGAGCTTCATGGCCAGACGCCGGTCGTGTATCTTTTTGGAGCACGTATCCATTACCTCCCTGATCTTCTTCTTGTTCTTATCTATCTGGTGCATATCCCAGGGGTTGGCTTTTCTTATCACGCGTTTCAACGGCTCTTCGACGTCGGAATCCAGTATAGCCTCCGTATCCGACAGGACATGTCCGTAATCCAGCCCTCTATCCGCTTCAACGATGACGCAATCTCCCACCTTGAACTTCATGCCGCCTGTAGAGAAATAGGTTATCTTACCCGCCTCGCGCAGCCTTACCTGTATTACTTCGTACATATTTTCCTCTCAAAATATACGTTTTATTGATCTTAATTCAATTTCAACCCCAGCGCCGCCATCGCAAGTTTCGTATTGGCGCTCTGATCCAGCATCTCACCCGTCGATATTATCTGCTTTATGGCGTCGTCGAGCATATCGAATTCCGCATCTCTTGCTGAAAGCTCGATCGCTGAGCGCTCATCGAAATTGATGAATTCCGGGGCGCCTTCGGTCCCGGCTTTCGCTACTAATAGGTCCCTGTACCATGAAAGCATTATCTCGAGCCGCATCTTCAATTCCGTCTTGGACAAGCCGTCGGTCTCCATCTCCAGGAACCTCTTCTTCTTCAGAGCCTCTATTACCTCTTTACGCTGTCCCGAAAAATCAGCGTTGTCATAAAGAAGGGCTTTCCCGGCGCTGCCGCATGAAATACGCGACAGGATGTCCGCTTTCGCCCCGTCTATCTTATGCCTTTTCGTAAGTATATCCTTGACTGTCCCAGCCTGGAGCGGGAAAAATTTAACGTGCTCGGCGCGTGAGGCGATCGTCGGAAGAAGCTCCCTGACGCTCTTCGCCAGTAATATCATAACCGTTTGCGGCGGAGGCTCTTCCATGGTCTTTAACAATGCGTTCGACGCCTGCGAGGTAAGATACTCAGCCCCGTCTATTATATATACTTTTGTATGCGCTTCGTAAGGTTTCAGCCAAATCCGTCTTTGCGCCTCCCGGATCTCTTCTATGCCTATAGAAGTTTTCTCCTTTTCCCTTTCGCCGGTGTCTGCTAAATTCAGCACGATTACATCGGGGTGATTACCAGCGTCTATCTTCCTGCACGAAACGCATTCATCGCACGCTTCGACAAGCTCAGCGTGCGATCCTGAGCCTGCCGAAGGATCGCAGGGGGCGTCTTTTCCTCCGCAATTGAGCGCCTTAGCGAAATTCAGGGCAGCCGATCTCTTTCCGACGCCTTCAGGGCCGAAGAATATGTACGCGTGCGCGACCCTGCCTCCCGCGATGGAGCTCTTAAGGAAAACTACGGCTCTATCCTGCCCTAGTATGTCTTTGAATGACACGGCCTACCTCTCGTCTGACAAGTTCTTGAGTTCCGTCGATAGTCGACGTAACACTTATGATTTTCATCCTGGCGGGATCTTGCCCGGCCAATTTCAGATAACCGTTACGCACCCTCTTGTGATAAGCGATATCCTTCTTCTCCATCCTGTCAACGCCTTTTTTTCTGGCGCGCCCTAGTCCGGTCACGGCATCTACATCAAGCAGTATCGTCAGGTCAGGTTTTAAACCACCCGTAGCCGCCGTATCCAGGGTTTTGATCGTCTTCATTGGGACCTTTCCGCCGTATCCCTGGTAGCTGAACGTCGCGTCATTGAACCTGTCGCATATCACGATCTTCTTCTTCGCCAGGCACGGCCTTATCAGCTCTTCCACAATCTGCGAGCGGCTAGCCTCAAAAAGAAACAATTCCGTAAGGTCGGATATTTCAACACCCCTGGACCTCAAAAGGACGTCCCTTATAAGCTCGCCGGCTTTGGTCCCACCAGGCTCTCTCGTTATTACGCAATCGTAAGAGAGTTTCGAAAGATGATCATAGATAAGGCGCGCCTGAGTGCTCTTACCGCAGCCCTCGACCCCTTCGAATGTGATGAATACGCCTTTCTTCAAACTCTTCGTCGACACGCAGTCCCTTCCTTTGAATCTTCGATAATTATACCCTTATCAAAAAGTTCTTTCCTTATTTTATCTGCCTCATTAAAATCTTTATTCTTACGCGCATGTTCTCTTGCATCAATCAACTTGAGTATTTCTACATCTTTTTCGTCTTGTAAATTCAAGCCAGAATAATCAATTAATTCTGAACCGCCATTCAATATAACTTTTTTCTTTTTGAATTCATTTTTGTCCGTGAAAAGACCAAATATATTCCCAAGTTTTAAAATCAACTCTTTACATTCAATTAAAACCCGATCATTCCATTTATTATTGTCAATTATCCTATTAACTCCATGCCCGATCATGTAGAGAACTCCTAATGCGGACGGAGTATTAAAATCGTCATCCATGCACTCTTCAAAAAATTTTCTGTAATCCTCCGGCTTCGGACGTCTTTGTTCTAATTTAACTTCTTCATATGGCAATGGAGATTTAAGATGACGCATACTATCTATTTTCTGGAACAAGATATAAAATGTTTCTCGTCACCGTGCTATGCTGTCCATTTTTTCATAGGTGAAATCAACCGGTGAACGATAATGACTAATTAAAAAGAAAAGTTTTAATACTTCGGGGTGATATTTCGTCAGAAAATCCTTTATGGAAATAAAATTACCCAGCGACTTCGCCATCTTCTCGTTATTTATGGTCAGAAGGCCGTGATGCATCCAGTATTTCGCGAATTTCTTCCCGGCTCCTTCGGACTGCGCTATCTCGTTCTCGTGATGAGGGAATATCAGATCCAGGCCTCCGCCGTGTATGTCGAATTCATCTCCGAGGATATCGGAACTCATCGCGGAACATTCTATATGCCATCCAGGCCGGCCATTCCCCCAGGGGCTGGGCCAGGACGGCTCTCCCTCCTTTGCGCTTTTCCATAACGCGAAGTCGAGCGGGTCTTTCTTCTTCCCACCGGACGGTACGCGCGCGCCTACCTCCATCTTATCGAGCGACTGGCGCGACAGCTTTCCGTAATCCTTCGCCTTTTTTATGTCAAAATATACGTCCCTGCCCGATTCATAGGCGCATCCTTTTTTAATGAGAATCTCTATGAACTTAATCATCTTAGGAATGTACTCAGTAGCCTTCGGCTCTACGTCGGGTTTCCCTATGCCGAGAATCTCCATATCTTCACAATATGCTTTATAATATTTTTCTGCTACTTTTCGTGTCTGTTCGGCAAGTCCGCCTGATGTTTCACTGCTTTCTTTAATAAATGTATTCGATAGAACGAACTTATTTGCCTTATCTATTATCTTATCATCTACATCCGTTACGTTCCTGACGAACTTGACCTTCAGCCCTTTATATATAAGATAGCGACGAATTACGTCGAATATGTAGGCGCTCCTGGCGTGGCCTATGTGCGGCTCGTCATATACCGTTGGACCGCAGACATACATGCCGACTTTATCAGGTTTGAGCGGGGCGAATTCCTCTTTAGTCCTGGTGAGAGAATTGTATATGCGCATCATAAGTTATAAGTTATAAGTTATAAGTTATAAGTTCCATGCTTACAACTTATAACTTACGACTTACAACTATCTTTTCTCCAGTTTATCCAGCCTCTCCCTCAACTCATCCATCTCCTGCAATATTGGATCAAGGACATGTATATGGTCGAGGCCCACATCTATCTTCCTACCTTCCTGTTTCGTTATTCTCCCGGGAACGCCCACAACGGTAGAATTAGGCGGGACATCTTTTATAACAACGGCGTTGGCGCCTATATAGGAATTATCCCCTATCGTAATATTTCCCAGGACCTTTGCGCCGGTCCCTATTACAACGTTATTCCCGATGGTCGGATGGCGCTTGCCTTTTTCCTTACCTGTGCCGCCGAGCGTTACCCCCTGGTAGATGGTTACATTATCTCCCGTTATAGTCGTCTCACCTATGACCACGCCCATTCCGTGGTCGATAAAAAACGATTTGCCTATCTGTGCCCCTGGATGTATCTCTATGCCCGTAAAGAACCTGCCCGTCTGCGACAACATCCTGGGCAATAACGGTATGCCGGCTTTACGTATGGCATGGGCAATCCTGTATATGACCATGGCGTGAAGTCCGGAATATGTCAACAAGACCTCGATGAAACTCGCTGCTGCCGGGTCGCGCTCAAATATGGCGTCTATCTCTTTCTTGAACACTATTGCCACAACGGCCCAGAATGTCGTGAATGCCGCAATGAGAATAAACAATACCTTCAGGCAAATAGTCATCATGGTCACCTCTTTTCCTCCAGCATCACAGTGGCGAACGCGGCTATAGCGTCGCCTCTACCGATGGAGCCCACGCCTTCATTGGTAGTCGCTTTTATATTTATCCGCTCTTTCGGCATCCCCAATATCTCCGATATGGTCTGGCTCATCTTATCATTGAAAGGAAAGACCTTGGGTTCTTCGGCAAGGATCACTGTATCGACATTGATTATCGTGAACTTCTTTTCCAGGACAAGTTCGGCCGCCCTTTTAAGTATCTTCCTGCTAGGCATATCTTTATACTGCGGATCCGTATCCGGGAAATGCTGACCTATGTCTCCTAAGCCGAGCGCGCCCAGTATTGCGTCCGATATCGCGTGGATAACGACATCTCCGTCCGAATAACCTATTAAACCCTTTACATAGGGTATCTCGACGCCGCCCAGGAATAACTTCCTATCCTCGACAAGCCTGTGTATATCGTAACCTATTCCGACCCGCATAACAGCACCTCCGCAAGTTTCAGATCTTCTTTCGTCGTTATCTTTATATTGCGGTAAGAACCCATTATGACCTTCACCCTACCGCCTGCCATCTCTACAAGGCCAGCGTCATCCGTGGCTTTTGCATGCTTAAGCCTTCCGTACGCCTTTTGTATCAGATCCCGTCTGAATACCTGCGGCGTCTGGGCTCTGAATACCCTGTTCCTGTCGAGCGTATCCTTTATAAAAAGCCCGCTATCGACGAGCTTTACAGTATCGCTCTCAGGCACCGCAACTATACAGCCGCCTGTCTTTCTTGCCGCGCGTATGGATTTTTCTATTAAATAACTTTCGATAAAAGGCCTTGCCGCGTCA
>JAQUSE010000058.1 GCA_028715235.1 Candidatus Omnitrophota bacterium
AGCGCCGCGCACGACACGCTCGTATTTGTCGACGCGAGAGTAGTCGTCAGCCCGGATCTTCTGGATGTGTTTTGGAGGGCGGGATATTCGCCGCTCATAGGTGTGGTGCGGCCGTCTGCTGATGGCGACGAGATCAATCCGGCCGAGAGGATATTCTATCTTATCAGGCGCCGGTATTATATTCCCCGCATGCTATACGGCGCCGGCGCCGGTTTCGCATACATTGATAAGGACAATTTCAGCCGCTCGCCCAAGGGTGCGGGCTGTTTCTTTGTGCGAAAGGATGTTTTTCTGGCCTCGGTGCCGGAGGCGTTCGATAAATACACCAACGACGATACGGCCATCTTCCGGCATATCGTCTTCGGGATGAATACTCCCATTATGAGACATTTCGGCGTTACGTTACGGCATTCACACAGGACCGATCCCGCCCGTTTTATTGAGTGGCTGATGTACCGCGGGTCGTCCTTCTACGATTTTTATCTGAGACGCAGCATGGTGTTACGGGCCATTTTTGCGGCAGGGTCGGCAATCCTCTTCCTGGTTTTTTTGTACTGCATCGTCCATCCGAGACTATTTCTATATACGGCGTTTTTTGTCCTGCCGGTGTATGCAATTGCGGTGGTATTCCTGGCGGAGAGGGTTCGGGATACGGCCGTCGTATTTCCCCGGCTATGGGCTTATATTCTGCTCTTCTATGGCGGTATGGTCAGGAGGGCTATCATCACGCGCTTTAGATGAAGAAGGTCAGCGCGGATCCGCGCCGTCGCTATTATGACGATGCAGGAAAGCCGGGATGAATACGGCGCCGCAGATGAATGTCCAGGCAACGCCGATGAGCCTGTCTGCTACCGAGATAGCCAGCCCGTGAGCGAAAGATGCGCCCAGCATTTGCGACATTACCGCTACAGCCGCTTCTCTTATCCCCAGGCCGGAGGGGGTGACAGGCACGATGACGGCAAGCGAAGAGAGGGATGCCATCGCGAGGCACGAGAAGAGCGGCACCTCCGCACCTGTGTATTTAAAAAGAAAGAACAATCGTAAAGCAGCCATCGCGACGATCATTATATTTATCGCGGTGAGTTTTCCTATTGCCCCCGCCGATATCTTCAACCGGTTCCAGTGCTCTATGCCATTGCGCAATAGTGACATTATCCTGCCGTGCAGCCGCAGCCTCATGAGCATGTCCACCGGCATGACAAACACGATAACGCTTATGGAGACGAGGGTCAGGAATAGGACATTGATCGCGATATTGGATATAGAGCGCGTCGAGTACAGGATGGACATACTTACCGACCCTGTCAGGCCGATCGAGAATACGCTGATCACGTTCATCGCGCCCAGCAACACCGTGAAGTCCGTATAGGAGAAGCGGTGTCTGTTCTTGAGGTATATCGCCCTCGAAAAAGTCCCGCCCGGCACCGGCAGGTAGTTAAGCAGCGCCGCAAGCATGTCCATGCCGAAATATTCCCGGAATCCCATGCTGACCGAGAATGGGCGCAGATAGACTTTCATGAGCAACGCCCGTAAAAAAAATTGCGCGAGATTAAGCGCCGACAGGATGATTAATCCGGCTGCCGGGATACTATGCAGCGGTAAGAATCCTTCGGGGTGCCGGTTAATATACAAGACACCCAGTGTGAGTATTACGGCAAAT
This sequence comes from Candidatus Omnitrophota bacterium, assembly GCA_028715235.1. Lineage (GTDB taxonomy): Bacteria > Omnitrophota > Gorgyraeia > 2-01-FULL-45-10 > 2-01-FULL-45-10 > JAQUSE01. Next base: position 1,661 of record JAQUSE010000058.1, read on the forward strand.
AGGGCCCATCTTAACAATTTCTTTATCATTTATTTTCCAGTTCTTCCGCGCGCAGGATCCTTACTATTTCTTTCGAAGGGTTCAGGGCCGTTGGTGTTGCGCGGGAGCGGAACGATTTATAGGATACCAAAAAATCACCGATCGTTTTTTCATCGAATTGCCCCAGCCGCACATTCCCTCCCAATCCGTCCTGACGCTCCGTCTTCATCCTCATCAGCAGGCACGGCACGTTCAGGGCGCAGCTCTCTTCCTGTATACTGCCGCCGTCTGTCACGATAAATTCAGCTTTTTTAAGCAGAGCGATAAACCTGCCGTATCCGGCGATAGGGTCCATATGGATCCTGTCATTCTTTAATTCCCGCAGGAGCCCCATGCGCGCCAGCCTATTTGATGTCGGCCGATGCATTATGAAAAATACGTCAAAGGACGAGGATATCCGCTTCACCAGGTCGATGACGGCGGCCATCCTGCGCCTGCTGTATAAATTCTCGAAACGGTGGATACTTACCACCGTGTAAGGAGCGCCGCCGGTATCGGCAGTATCATCATGCCGCTTCATTATATAACGCAGAGAATCGATGACCGTGTTGCCCTCGATCTTGAATATTCTGCCTTTTACTTTCATGGCGCGCAGGTTATTTTCAGCCCATGAGGAAGGCGCGAACAGATAATCGGAAAAGCGCATACAAATTATTCTTATCAGTTCCTCCGGAAAAGGGTCAAACAGGTCGAAACTGCGCAGTCCCGCCTCGAGGTGGGCGACTTTCAGGCCGCATGATCTGGCGGTGATCAGCCCAAGCAGGGTGGAGAGTGTATCACCGTGTATAAGGCAAATCCCGTTCTTATCACCGCCGAAGATACGTTCTCTGAAAGAACGCCGCGAGAAGACAAGCTGTGTCATTATCGTGGATACCCAGAGAATGGCCCTGAAGACGGAATTGATGTTTGAGAATCCGGTTTCAAGAGAGATGTCGGGTTGTCGTATACCGAAAAAGGCCCTTAAATCGGAGGTGATATCCTTATGCTGGCAGCTGTCTATGAGGCGGTATGGGACCTGGCAGTCATCAAGATTTCTTAGTACCGGAGCCACTTTAATGAATTGAGCTTTTGTGCCGATAAATATATGTATCATCCGTTCTCCGGCGCGCTTTGCGCTATTAGCGGGATGTCCCGCGTGATGCAAAGCTTCGGGTTCAATTATATCACAGCAAAGAGAGTTTTGGAATCCCAAATGAAACGGACCCCGGACCCTATCGTAATTGGCTCCCGGGACAGTTGCCATACACTCTTTTTTGTTTTATAATATCGGTATGATAACGGAACAGGGCCGTTTTCCACGGGGTATAGGCTCATGATAGACGATCAAAAATACTGGACGGAAAGGCACAGGCGATACGCAGGCATGGCCAGAGCCGTAGGGCAGATATCATATTCGGAAAAGGCCAATTATTACGTTTATAGGATTGTTCTGGAACGATACGCGGAGTTGTTGGGACGATTGCCGCTGGACGGCGCGATCTCGGTACTGGACGCCGGTTGTGGCAATGGTGTTTATACAAAGTTCCTTTCCGGGTTTGGGTTTAAGGTGACGGCAGTCGATATATCGCAGGAGGCCATCGATCGCCTGGATATCAAAATAACGGATAAGTCGAGATCCTCTCTTGAGACGATCCCCATGCCGGGCCGTTTATATGACATAGTGCACTGCTTCGATGTTTTGTATCACATACTGGATGACGATGAGTGGAAAGCAAGCATCGCGCGATTATGCGCTTTGTCCGGAAGATATATAATATTGCATGAAAGGTTCCTGCGAAGAAGGCCTCTTATAAGCTCGCCGCATATCAGACAGCGTCCTTATTCTCATACTTTATCCGAGCTAAGGAAGAACGGTTTTGCGGAGTGCATGAGCAGCCCCACGCATTTCTGGGCAATGAGGGCAATCACGTATAAAATAACAAAGCATTTTCCTTCGTTTTTTTATAATTTAGACGCTTTTATATTGCATCTTCTTGACCGGTTTAACGCAGGATGGGCAGGGTCGCATCATATTAAGGTATTTGTTAAGAGGAGCTGAGCCGGCTAAAGGTATGGTCAAATCTCAGTAACTCTGCTTTGTATATTACCCGGTCCGGTTGCAAACCGCTGCCGGATTTAGTTCAAATGGACGATTAAAATATAGAGTGATCCTATTTTCTGCATACGGCCATAATATCCAGTGAGGTCTTTACCGAAGCCTCCCCTACAGAATAGACCAACGCAGGATCCATATTTATATCGACGGGCGTTTCAACCGCGCTGCGCGGACCGATACGGTGGGCAAGCGCGACCGGGAAGGCCATGAGCCATGCCGGTATAATCCTTCGTAATCCGAGAAAATCGTACGAGGCGAGTTTGCGGTTATGCACTATCCGTTTCTTTTCGATCTCCATAACCTTATCGACGGCCGTTACGCCGTAGACCGTGATCTCGCTGAATGTCCGGGCAAGGATCCCGCGAAATTCCCCGAACGTGTATTCTCTGACATGGAATACATTCCAGGGCGTTTCACCTTCAGATATCCTCAATGCCGCGTTCGGGGTCGATATGATGAATGTGCCGCCTTTTTTGAGTACCCGGCAGGCCTCGGACAGAAATTGTTTCGCGTCCTTTACGTGCTCTATGACGTGAAAAGACACTACGGTATCGAACATGTTTTCGGGAAACGGCAGAGCCCTGCCATCGTAATGTAAAAAATCACAATTATTCCTTTCGTATTCACTTCGGGCCTTTTTTACGGCGTCTTCGGATATATCGACCCCGACCGCAGAGCCGAATTTTTCTGAAAGAATACGGGTACCGTATCCTGCTCCGCAACCCAGGTCAAGACAGAGAGGCCCGCTCGTTTTTTCCGCAGCCCACCGATAGGTGAAAAGTTCTTTGAGAAAAAGAAGACGCTCTTCCGGGGACATCCTCGATGGGATTATTCTGTCGCCGCCCATGTCAGTTATCGATCCTCGCTTCTTTCGAAGCGTAATTGCGCTACCTGCTCCGATACGAGGCCCATCAGGAATATAAGGACGCTTGTAATGATGAGCAGAATGGAAAAACCCGTATAGCGCTGGTGAAGTATTATTATCTTAAATATCGCATGGCCCGCGCCGAGGGCAAAGAAGAGGAGGCTGGCGGGGAGGAATATGCGCAATGGGCTGAAGAGCGTGGCTATCTTCATTATGATAAGTATGAATCGCGAACCGTCGGATAGCAGGTTTATCTTGCTCGTCCCCAACCGTTTCCTCGCCTCAATGGGCACATACGCTATGCTGTATCCCGCCTTAAACAAAGCCATCGTTATCGTGGAGGGGTATGAGAATGTGTTCGGCAGCAGACAGACGAACTTTTTCGCGATATCGGACTTGATGGCCCTGAAACCCGATGTAAGATCCGGTATATTCCGGCCTACAAGATAGGAAGCAAATGCGTTGTAAAACAGATTTGCGCATCGCCGGTGAGCCGGCGCGTTGCGCCATCCGATACGCGCGCCGACTACCATGTCGTAAGATGGTATGAGTTTCAGTAACGACGGGATGTCTGTCGAAGCATGCTGGCCGTCCGCGTCCATAAAGACGAGCGTCTCCGCATCCGAACCCCGTATACCGGTTTTTACGACCGCGCCATTGCCGATATTGTAAGGATGCCGGATAACCCGGGCGCCGTTCTCCTGCGCGACTCGGCAGGTATCATCGGTAGATCCGTCGTCAACGACTATGATCTCATGGTCCTCGGTCTTGAGAGCCGCGTGAATATCACGGATGACCTGTGCGATTGAAAGCTCTTCGTTATATGCCGGCAGTATGATATTTATCTTTCTCATTCAAAACGCACCTTTCAGTTAATTTTAAAGACGGCTCCGTATCCGGTAATTTCCCTGACCGGCTCAAAAAGAGACGGTGCCGCCTTGACCGCCTTTATCTTGTCTTCCAGTCGTTTCATATGTATGACGAGAAAAGCCCGCTTCATCTTTTCCGGCAAATCCTCCCGCAGGCGGTTAAAAGCGAACAGGACGCTCGAACCGTCCAGCGCGATATATTCGTATCCCTTTTTCTTCAAAAACGCGTGGTTCTCTTCGATCGATCTTTCGATGTCGACCGCCGCATAGTCGAAGACCTCTTTATCCCAGGCGAATGAAAGCATGTCGAATACTATCGGAACGCATTGGTCGCTCGCAAAGACGTATACCGCCGAATCTTTCGGCAGAGCATCTTTTATCCACGCATATAATTGCCGGCCCTCGGCAATCCCGATGTAACCGTCTTTCCAGGGGCGGGTATTTAAAGCGAATTTATTGGCGTGCCAGAATGTCAGCGACAGGGCAGTCAAGAGTATTCCGCCCGCTATGGGCACGTAACGGTATCTCATGTCCCGCGATAGTTCATTATAGACCAAAGCGCCGGAGAGCGCTATCGAAAAGGCGAGGAACGACCACATCCTGAAGGGCACTATATTTATCGAGAAACGCGCGCCCATGACACCCAGGAAAGCGAATATCGACCAGGTAAGGGCTATGGCCAGGCGCGTCTTTTCCTTGGTGAAGAGCGTCCGAAGATGGGAGGCGGCGTAGAAGACGGTCATGACGGCAAATATTATAGCCGGTAGTCCGATACCGAACGGGTTCTGTATAAAGTTGCCCTCCGGGTTAAGAAGTGAAAAGTGGTCGAATGTATACGGCATGGAAGCGGAGCCGATGAGCGGAACGATTTTCCTGTCCGGGAGGATTAAAAAAGCGGTGATGACGGCCAGCCCCGAAATAAATACGGCGGGTTTGACGTATTCCGCGTAACGCTGCCGCGCCGGGCCCTGGAGAAATTTCCATCCGTTGTGTTTCCATAAGATCCGCAGTAGAAAGCATGAAAAAAGACAGAGGCCGGCCAGCAATAAAGCATGCCGGTTCCCTATCGCCGACCGGAGCATTGGTATAACTATGTCGAGCCCTCCGGATCCTTTATTCTCGGTAAAGACGGCTTCCCTGAATCTCAGCAATGACGGCAGCCAGAATAACGCGATAGCCGCGGCGAACCCCGCCGCCGCCGTTTTCAGGATATTGCCATGCGCCTTACCTTCGCAGAAGACGGTGACGCCGTAGTAGATCAGGAAAAATATCGTTATGATGACGCTCGAATAAAAATGGACCATCCATATCGACGCGAAGGCGAGCGCGGCGACAGGCCGCCATCGCGCGTCCGCTTCGGACTTCAGCAGCATATAGAAGAATAACGGCAGGAATACCATACTCAGGTTCAGAGAGAAGATGAAGTGTGTGAGCCATGCCGGCATAGAAAATAAGAGTACGGTCGCGAGAAGGGCCGCCCACCGGTTGGCGATAAAGCGTTTAGCGAGGTAAAAGAAGAATGGTACGCTAAGAGATACGAAAAGGCCGTTAAAGAACTTCATCGTCCAGTTGATACCGGAGCCGGTCTGACTCAGAAGACCCATAATGATCTGGTAGCCCTGAGGGTACGGCTGGGCTACGTCACAGAACTTGAATGGAGCGGTGTAGGTCTTTTGTACGGCAATATATTTTGAGGCGGATGCGAACAACCACGGATCCTCGCTCTCGAACCACGGATAGGCAAAGCTTCCTCTAAGATACATGTAGAGCGACGCCGCAAAAAGGACGATCACTGCGATATTTACCGGCGTTACAACGTCCTTCAGGCCTACGGCAAAACCTCCGGCTTTTCGATGCTTACGGCAGTGGATGGCGGAGGCTGTGAACATGGCGGCGGCGGCGGCCAGGAATACCCTGTAGTCGAGCGGGATGGACAGGACATTACACGCCGCACCCATTAGCGGGATAAATAAAAGACCCGCGCCCAGCGATAACACGATCCGCTCTAAGGCGTCCTCTTCTTTCGACCAACCGGCTATATACGTGATCGAGCCGAATCCGAGAGCAATAAAAACAAAAACAAATATCGCTTTGATCATCATGTTTTCCCCATGTGCCGATTATAGTATAAGCCCCTTCCGCCGGTCAACTATTTATATTTTTGCGATTTTATGGTATACTTCAATAAAATGGATACCAAGCGTAAACTACGGGTAGCCCGCGAAGTGATGTTCTTTTCGGCATCGCTGGGAATAGCCGCTATTATTTTCGGCGTAGGAGACGTAATAAAGAATCCCACTACGAAGAAGCTGGGCGTATTCATAGGCCTATTCAGCTATATTTTTTATTCGATGTTCAGGGTAAGCGTCTGGTGGTTCGGTAAATGCAACCGGTATCCTCTCGGCAGGGACGCCGGCGACGGGCGGAGTTAGACGATGTTGAGCTTTTCGAAGAACTGCAGGCCGATCTTGAGACCTTTTTGGGTAA
>JAQUSE010000059.1 GCA_028715235.1 Candidatus Omnitrophota bacterium
TACTCCCCATCCAAGAGAGCCAGAAAGAAGCGAGCCGCCGCTGAGTCCTCCAGCAACCAAAATCAATGAGCCTTTGACGGCACCCCAAACGACGCGAGCATCAGAAGCATTTTCAAGACGCTCGGCCCCTGTCATCGTGTTAAAGGTCTTGTACCAGAAATATTGCCGCGTCGTGAACTGCATTCCGCGTTCGCGGGCCATGACCGAATCGACCTTTGATTTCATGAACTCCGCAAACTTGTTGTCAGAGACCATCTTTGCCATGATCGCCCCGGCAGTAACGCCGCCGGCCATCCTGGCGATCTCATCTTTATCAATGAGCTTCTGCGTGATAAGGTTCTCTGTCGATTCCGCATACTGCTGGAAACCGATCTTGATCGTGATATAATCCGCTTTTTCAAAATTGCCTTCCCGTGTCGCTTTTCCGTATTCTCCGAGAAGCGCTTTAAGTTCGGCAGAAACAGCATTGTTGCCGGTAAAGCCTAATTCCGTGATCCATGAATCCATATTGATGGTTGTTCTGCCGTACAAGCCGACATCTTTGTCCGTAAGTTTTGATGCGCCGGCAATGAACTCGAGGATGCTTATTTCCTTTGCTTCGACCTTGGCGAGCAATGAATCGTATTGGTCAAGTTTCGTTGATACGCACGCCCATGCTGTATGCTCATAAACGCTTATTTCTCTGAAGGTAGTAAGGAAATCCTCCCGTGTCATATCAAAATTAACTTTTTCGCAGCCGTACACTGTCGCTAAGGCATATTTGGCATAATCAAGTTCCACATCCTCCGTAGCTCTTAGGCGTGGCAGCAGGTAATGGTTATTCTCATCTTTATTTACAAGTATCGGTCTTGATTTCCAGATGTCCTTACGGTTGACGCCATCGTCTATGAAGCGATCTGTAATATATCCCTCAACAGTTTGTGTCTTTTCGTAATCGTCGCCATAAGCGCTTGTCGCAGTCCTGGTGAATGAGATCGATCGTATGTCTTTAATAAATTCGCCAAGATTTAGCGAAAAACTGCTACCATAACCGCTTCGTTCATATTTTGCCTTCGCTGCCTTAAACGTTTCGAGGTCAGCGCCGGACAGGTTGCGTTCGATCGCCATAACGTATAATCTTAATTGCTTAAGCTCTTGGTCGTCGCGGTAATAATGGTCCCTGATGACTCCCTCAAAGTCGATCTCGGTCAATTTTTTCACGCCTTCAATATCAGTATATGTGCACGACTTGCCACCGTTTAATTCGTTAGCTCCGACAATAACCGAACCGAGTTGGAAGCCGGTCAGGTCTCCGCCGCCGTGAATAAATGTCTGACCCAATGTCGCAACAGCCTGCCCGTCACGTATCTCAACAGCGCCGCCGTACAAAATAACCTCTCCGTCTTTTGCTCGGGCGATATGTATCCGCTTGGGAGGCCCTTTAGGATCTCCCGGAGTCCCTCCTGGTCCGCCGCGTTCTAGAACTTCGGCCATGCCGCTAGTAACATCGAGTGTTGCGGCGCCGGTCAATTCCATCCTGCCGCGCGCGACAACCATTTCTCCGTTTTCGTTAAACCTAACTACTGCCCCTTGGATCAGCTTGTAATGCCCTTCGTTGGTTCGTATCCCGTCAGCAGTTTCGATGGAATAAATACACTTCTTCGTCGCCGCAATATCGGAAAGCGTTTCGAATCCCTCAGAGGTAATCTTTATGCTAAGTTCTGAGAACGAAAGCGCCTCACCGTTCACAACCGTGCCTATCGGCTTGCCGTCCTTGGTCTTAATGTCTACCTGCATCGATGTTGCGTTTAATACGGTAAATGTCCACGTGTTGTTCTGCGCATCGGTTAACACGATGCCCTTGCCGGGGGCATCAGTTCCGGTATCAAGTGATCCCTGGTTGAACGTAAGCCGCAATTGTTTCTGGCCGTTGACTTCTCTAAGCGTTACTGCGCGGTATTTTCCGTCCCATCCCTTAAGCATGAACGAAATAACCTCCCCGCCCTGCCGGTTGATCGTGGTGAGGCTTAACTTTCCTTCTTTATCACGATCAAGTTTAGCGAATGCCATAACGGCAACGCCATTGATCATTTCCTCCGCCGATCTATAGACGCCTGCGGCGACTTCTCCGGCTCCGCATTTGACGAAATATCTGTCGTTATGGACAGCCCCTGATTCTCCCGCGGCGAGGACATGCCGTTCGTTGCCGATGAATAATGCTATTGTCTTACCGTCGGTGCTGGCGTTGGTCAGAACCTCGTTCGATTCCAGTACGAACTTGCCGCGGTCTTCGGTGAATGTCTGGCCTTTCAGTATGACGATATTGCCGTTCTTGCTGACCCTGACCTTGATCTCGTTCATACCTTTGCCTGCGCCGCCTTTTCCGCCCAGTTGAGCGAGGTAGTTCATGCCTTCGTTTGCGTTTGCGGCATCGGCCCTGACATTCGTTTCGTAATCAACAGCGCCGGTGACCGTATACTTCGCCCGCAGGATCTCTACCCTGCCATCTTCCCGCACCGCGAGTGTTGCACCGGCCTTCATCTCGAAACGCAGGCTTTCGCTACAGGCGATGGTTACCGCCTCAGTGGTGGTTAGCGTACCGGTCATGAAGTCCAATCTGACCTTGATGGCCTTTGAACGCTGGCGCTGGTCTACAGTCGTTTCAAGCGGTACCTTGCCGCCGCCGACGAATGAGAAATCCCGTTCAACGGTGAGGCTTCCGCTTATCTCGATAAACCTCATATGGGTTGAATCGTATTCTCCCGAGGTTTTTACGCGCAGATAGAGCCGCCCGTTAGTTACTGCGGGAACGGATATGCCGTGTTTGATTGCTTCTTTGGATACGATGAGAACGGGCTTATTGTTCTCCATTACTTCGAGGATAGCGACGTACTTTCCATCCAGAGTGGTCCGGACCGCTTTGACAGTCTTGCCGTCTTGCGTTAGGCGGGTGTTTACTGCCGCTTCGTACGAAATACTGCCGTCTTTGTTCTTGGCGCCTTTGACCGTCAATATCGCGAGCCGTTCTATTGCGATATTATCGATGACGTGTTTGGCTTCGATCTTGCCGAGAACGCGTTCGCCGCTCCCGCTAACGTTCCCTGCGGCATCCGTGGCAAGTTTTGCTATTACTAAGGTGTTTTCTACGACTGCGCCTGCCGAGTTAACGTCGATGGCGCCGATCCCTCGTATCAAAATGCTGCCTTTTACTCCCCGGTTGACGATAACGTCGTTGCCCGTAAGAACAAACGCGCCTTCACTGAGCGTGACCATTGAGTCCCTGTGCACGACGAGCTCGCCGTCCTGCATGCTGGCTGTTATGACATTGGTACCTTTTGTCTCACGCTTCCCCGCGGCTCCGGCAGGAGGCCCGCGTTCCGGCTGTTTGAATTCGACATCAGTCTTCCTGGTGCCCCAATCTTCGAGAACTAAGGCCTGGCCTTGTAAGATGTTAAGTCCTGTAGGACTGATAGATAATACGGCGCCTGCCTGTATTTGGAGCTTTCCTTTTCGTCCTTCGCCTGCCGTAAGGACAAACTTATCCAGACAGATAAGTGCGCCGCTCGACGTATCCAGGATGACCCGCAGTTTTATCGTTTCACCCTCTGTCTGCTCTATAGTGAAGCCCAAGAGGTCTCGTGCCTGAACCGCAGTGCCTTTCCTGAGTTCGACGACGAAAATATTTGCCCCTGCAGGTTGAATCAGGTTTTGCTCTTTGAGCAGTTCTAATTCACGCTTGCCGCCGCCGGCAGCGAGCGACTTCAGGCTGCCGTCAGCGTTAAGGTCAACCGTGAACGCTTTATCTTTATTGGCCTTTACATATTCAATGATGTCCAGGCAATTATCGATGTTTTTCATGAGACGGCCGCATCCGGGTATCATTGTGTCAAAGCTGTCGAAATTCGCCAGGCCTTTAATCTTGTCTTTGCCGGCCGGGTCAAGCTTAAGCTTGTTGAACGCTTGAGCTGCTTCTTCTGCAAAGGCAAGGGCAGCCTTGTTGTCGCCGTTCTTGAGGGCTGCAATCATCCGGTTGAACGGCGCGAGCGCCTGGTCGAATTTTTCGGCTTTGATTGTTTCATAAAGGAGAACAGCCCGTGCCGAGAAAGCCCTGATCTCCTGAGCCCCGGCCGGCATTGTGCCTTTCCAGCCGCCTTTATCGTCCCAGAGATCCTTAAGGGCCAGCGTAACACTTTCCCACTTCCCTGCTTTTTTGACAAGGAAGGTAATTGAGACGTCGTTAAATGATTTGTTAGCGCCTAAGGCGTCCTGATAACGGGCCTTTAACCCGTCACGGCTCTTGCCCTTTATCGTGAGGTCCATAAATTCCCTGGTGTCGACGTCAATAAGCGCGACATGGAGTGTCCTCAGTCCGTTGACGTAAACCATCTGCCAGTTGATGCCGAATTTTTCGGCGATCGTTGCGGCTATATAATGGATGCCGACGCAGTTCAAACCGTCTTCCTCTTTCGAAACATTGAGTCCTCGCTCCTGGAGCGGAAGTTCGAGCACATGTTCCCGGATAAACGCGCGCAGGAGCTGTTTAGACGGGCCGAGCAGTTTCTTGTCTTCGGCAGAGGCCTGACTGCCGTTCAGGTAATCCGCAAAGGCCTGCCAGGTATCTCCCTGCCTGGCCAATATGATACGCCGGGCATTATAGATCGCGCGTTCGACAGGATTCGTTATCTTCGCGGGATCGCGCTTGTCGAGGGCTTTCGCGAGATTAAGGAGCCGCGTGTTCATGCTCTTGCCGAGGTTTTGAATGACGGCGTCTATCTGCTCGCGGGTCATGGTAAGGAGACCGGCGCGCTGGGCGGCGGCGAGGGCAAGGATAAGAACAAGTTTATCCAGCTTTTGCGATAATATTGCCTCAAGACTCGCCCCGGTTTTTGCGGCAATATCGCGGGCATCTTTAAGGGACTCATCACTTGACAGTTGAGCCCACACGTTGGCAGCTGTTGCCATATCGACAGACCATTTGCCATTGGCGCCTTGACTCATCGCCCGTAAGATCGATTGTAGTTTAAGCCCTAAGGCGCCTTCCATGCTTATACCGGCCTTGGCCATAAGAGCCCGCGCCCTTGCGAGAGATGCATCACTGGTCAACGATGCCCATGCGGTTTGTGCTTTGTCAGCATCAATAGACCACTTCCCGTTGGCGCCCTTATTCAATGATTGCATAATGATCTGTAACTTAAGCCCTAGCGCAGCTTCCATGCTTATCCCTGTTTTAGCCATCAAAGCCCGTGCGTCGGCAATAGCATCATCACTGGTCAGAGCAGCCCAAGCGGTTAGTGCCTTATCAGCATCAATAGACCACTTACCGTTGGCACCTTTATCCAAAGATGGCATAATGATCTGTAACTTGAGCCCTAACGCAGCTTCCATGCTGATACCGGTCTTAGCCATCAAAGCCCGTGCATCGGCAATAGCATCATCACTAATCAGGGCCGCCCAAGCAGTTTTTGCTTTCTCAGCATCAATGGAGAATTTGCCGTCAGTCCCCTTACTCAACGCCGACATAATGATCTGTAACTTAAGACCTAACGCCGCTTCCATGCTAATGCCAGTCTTACCTATAAGTGTCCGCGCATCATTAAGCGCGGCATCACTGGTCAGAGCGGCCCAGGCAGCTTGTGCCTTTTCGGCATCGACTAACCACTTGCTGTCGGCGCTCTTACTTAATGACTGCATGATTGTTTGTAGCTTCAGCCCCAGCGCTGCTTCCATGCTGATGCCGGTCTTTGCCATAAGTGCCCGCGCATCACTAAGCGCAGCATCACTGACCAACGCGGCCCATGCGGTTTCCACCTTCTCAGCATCGATGGACCACTTACCATCATTGCCTTTCCTTAAAGCCGGCATAATCGATTGCAACTTGAGTCCTAACGCAGCCTCCATACTGATGCCGGCCTTAGCCATGAGACTACGCGCATCAGCAATGGCCGTATCACTGGTCAGCGCAGCCCAAGCAGTTTGCGCCTTCTCAGCATCAATTGACCACCGGCCATCATTGCCTTTCCTTAATGCCGGCATAATCGTTTGCAACTTGAGTCCTAATGCAGCCTCCATACTGATACCGGTTTTAGCCATAAGTGTCCGAGTATTTCTGAGTGCCGCATCACTGGTCAAAGACGCCCAGGCAGTTTGCGTCTTTTCAGCGTCAACCGACCATGTGCCGTCCTTGCCTTTATTTAACGACTGCATGATCGTCTGTAACTTAAGGCCAAGTGCTGCTTCCATGCTGATGCCGGTTTTTGCCATAAGTGCCCGCGCGTCAGTAAGCGCGGCATCACTGGTCAAAGATGCCCAGGCAGTTTGTGCCTTTGCCGCGTCTACCGACCACGTTCCATCCTTGCCCTTACTTAAGGACTGCATGATCGTCTGTAACTTAAGGCCTAACGCAGCTTCCATGCTGATACCGGTCTTAGCCATCAGCGTCCTTGCATCTGCTAGGACAGCATCACTGGTCAGGGATCCCCATGCGGCCTGTGCTTTTGCCGTGTCAACCGACCATTTGCCATCTGTGCCTTTACTTAACGACTGCATGATTGTTTGTAACTTAAGGCCTAACGCGGCTTCCATGCTGATACCGGCCTTATTCATAAGTGCCCGTGCACTACTAAGTGCAACATCACTGGTCAGCGATGCCCATGCGGTTTGTGCTTTTTCAGCGGCAACCGACCATTTATTGTCAGCGCCTTTACTTAATGACTGCATAATCGTCTGTAGCTTAAGACCTAAGGCGGCTTCCATGCTGATACCGGTCTTAGCCATAAGCGCCCGCGCATCACTAAGCGCGGCATCACTGGTCAGAGCGGCCCAGGCGGTTTGCGTCTTTTCACCATCGACTGACCATTTACCATCAGCGCCTTTGGTTAATGACTGGATAATCGTCTGTAGCTTAAGACCTAAGACGCCTTCCATACTGATGCCAGCCTTTGCCATGAGTGCCCGGGCATCAGTAAGCGCGGCATCACTGGTCAACGATGCCCATGCGGTTTGTGCTTTTGCCGCGTCAACCGACCATTTACCGTCACTACCTTTACTTAACGCCTGCATGATCGTCTGTAACTTAAGGCCTAACGCCGCTTCCATGCTAACGCCCGTCTTTGCCATGAGTGTCCGCGCATCATTCAGCGCGGCATCACTGGTCAACGATGCCCAGGCGGTCTGTGCCTTTGTAGCGTCAACCGACCATTTATTGTCAGCGCCTTTACTTAATGACTGCATGATCGTCTGTAATTTAAGGCCTAACGCCGCTTCCATACTGATGCCCGTCTTAGCCATCAGTGTCCGCGCATCAGTAAGCGCGGCATCACTGGTCAGCGATGCCCATGCGGTTTGTGCCTTTTCACCATCAACCGACCACTTACCATCATTGCCTTTACTTAATGATTGCATGATCGTCTGTAACTTAAGGCCTAACGCAGCTTCCATACTGATACCGGTCCGCGCACTCAGTGCCCGTGCATCAGTAAGCGCGGCATCACTGGTCAACGATGCCCATACAGTCTGTGCCTTTGCCGCGTCAACCGACCATTTACCGTCACTACCTTTACTTAACGCCTGCATGATCGTCTGCAACTTAAGGCCTAACGCAGCTTCCATGCTGATGCCGGTTTTTGCCATAAGTGCCCGCGCATCAGTAAGCGCGGCATCACTGGTCAACGATGCCCATGCGGTTTGTGCCTTTTCACCATCAACCGACCACTTACCATCATTGCCTTTACTTAATGATTGCATGATCGTCTGTAACTTAAGGCCTAACGCAGCTTCCATGCTGATACCGGTCCGCGCAATCAGTGCCCGCGCATCATTCAGCGCGGCATTACTGGTCAACGATGCCCATACAGTCTGTGCCTTTTCACCATCAACTGACCACTTGCCGTCATCGCCCTTATTTAACGCCTGCATGACCGTCTGCAACTTAAGACCTAACGCTGCTTCCATGCTGATGCCCGTCTTACTCATAAGAGTTCGTGCATCGCTCAGCGTACTATCCATGGTCAACTCAGTCCATGCGGTTGA
>JAQUSE010000060.1 GCA_028715235.1 Candidatus Omnitrophota bacterium
CAAAGCTTTTCAGCTTTGAGCTTCGCAGGAATAGATAATCGGAAACGGTCCCGCCGCTGTTGGGGATGACGAAATTCTAGAACAGGCCATTATCCCGTGAGGGATGAGAAGGCGTAGAAGAGTAGGATGACTCCCAAGTCAGAAGACCTGCCTATATATTGAAGGCGTCGCAGGAACGCCGCATATACGGGTTTGTAGAACAGGGAGCTTACCCTTGGCATTTTCATGCCAGGGGTTTTTTATTTTTAAATGAACGAGGGGAAAGATGAAGAAGATTTTATTGGTGGTCATGTTTTTAACGCTTTTGTGCAATAGTGTTTTCGCGCAGGAAAAGAAGACAGGAGCAGGTAAAGACGCGGTAACAAAATTGTTCGAGCGGGCTATATCGCCGTTGGAGGCCATTATAGGTCCGGCCACCGAACTGGGCAGGATCGTCGTCACGCCGACAAAGTTGGATGAAAAATTGGGGGCCCAGTCGAGCGCCGTCACGGTGCTGACCGAGTCAGATTTTGACAGGAAAAAGGTCGAATATGTAAAGAGCGCTCTTAAGGAGGAGATGGGGCTGGACATAGTCGAGAGCGGGAGCTTTACCGGCCAGACCTCGGCATTCATCAGGGGGGCAAACGCCAACCATACGCTTGTGATGATAGACGGGATAAAGGTATATGACCCTATCTCCACGAACGGCGCTTACAATCTCGCGCATCTCACGCTCGACAACGTCGGCCAGATAGAAGTCGTCCGCGGGTCGCAGAGCGCTCTATACGGTTCGGACGCGATAGGCGGAGTCATCAATATCATAACTAAGAAAGCGGAGGAGCCGTATTTCAACACGTCATTTGAAGCCGGGTCTTTTTCTACATTTAAAGAGTCTTTCGGTATGGGATCAAAAGAGAAAGGCTTGAGCTATTCAGTGGCCGGATCCCACGAAAAGAGCCGCGGGATCTCGAGCGCACAGGCAAAGAATAATAATCCGGAACTTGACGGATATGGCCGGTACGCCATATCGGCAAGAATAGAATACGACGCCATTGATGACCTAAAGGTCGGCGGCACATTCAGGAACACTTCCACAAGGTTCGGCTATGACAGTTTCCGGAAGGATTATCCCAACCTGTTCCAGCGCGACTACGAAACGCTGGTCTCCAGTTATGTCGAACATAAACCGATCGATTATTACAGTTACCACGTCAAACTGGGATGGATGTACAACTTCAGGCGTGATAATGACGATAGATACAGCGGGTGGGCGTATTACCTGCGCGATTGGTATGAGGGCTATCTATTCAAGCTGGACTACCGCAATAATATACACTTGGGGGAGATTGACGTCTTCACAGTCGGTTATGAGTATACGTGGGAGGTCGGGGACTACTACTATTATCTGGACTGGGGGTCAGGCAACAGCGAGGATGATATGCCCAAGGTATTCTCGAGAAACGGCTCGTTTTACCTCCAGAACAGGCTTAATATACAAGACAGGCTGACGTCTACCCAGGGCATGAGGATAGACCACCATTCTCAAGCCGGGACCCATATTACATATAAGGTAGACGGCTCATATCTCTTTGAAACGGGAACGAAGGTCAGAGGCGGGTGGGCTACAGGTCTCAAGGTACCCACTCTATATCAGCTTAATGCAGTCGCGGCCTCTCCAGACGCTTGGGGCTGGGGTGGATTTGGCGGCGGCAACGTCAACCTGAAGCCTGAAACAAGCCAATCATACGAATTGGGAATAGACCAGTATCTGTTCGGCGACAGGCTGATATTGAATGCAACCTATTTTAATTTGATGCTCCACGATCTCATAAATACGACGACGAACAGCGTGTTCTATACGTCAAAATTTGAAAATACGGGCAAGGCGCGCTCTTACGGTATCGAGTTAGGCGCTAAGGCTAAACCGATAGATACGGTCAATTTGGGAGCTTCATATACATATGATTATACGAAAGATTTCAGCACCGACAGGCCTTTATTGAGAAGGCCTCTGCATAAACTCAAGATATCCTCCTGGATGCAGATTTCGCCGAAGTGGGATGTGGATCTTGAGGTCCTTGTAAACGGCTTAAGGTACGACGTAAATGTCGACAAATTAAAGCCGTACACCGTTGTTAATATCAGCACAAACTATAAAATAGCGAAGAACCTGGATATATACCTGAAGATCGCCAATATGTTCAATAAGCGGTATGAAGAGGTAAGGGGATTCGGAGAAAGCCCATTCGCCGCTTATGCGGGAGCAAAATCCAGCTTCTAATAAATAAGGAGGTTGTTTGAATATGATATCTGCCGTATCTTCATGGAGCGGAGGCAAGGACAGCTGCTTTGCGTTTTACAAGGCGCGTCAGGACGGATACAGGATAGAACATCTCCTTAACTTCGTGACGAAAGGGGACGGGCGCTGCTGTTTTCACGGAATCGACGCCGGGCTGGTCCGCCTGCAGGCAATGCTGATCGGAGTGCCTGTTATTCAGAAAGAGGTATCACGGGACATGAAGGACTATGAGCATATCTTCCGCCAGGCCCTGGCGGAGTTAACGGCCTCGGGTATCCGCTCTATGGTATTCGGCGACATATACCTGCTGGACAATGTGAACTGGATAGAGCGTCTTTGTAAGGAGGCGGGGGTTAAGCCTATAGAGCCGCTCTGGGACGTGCCTCCATTACGGATAGCGGAAGAGTTTATTGAATCGGGGTTTAAGGCGCTTATAATAAGCTGCAGGGACGGTATCCTCGGTAAGGATTTTATCGGAAGATATATAGATAAGGAGATATTGAAGGAGTTTGAGGCACGGAAGATATGTCCCTGCGGAGAAAACGGGGAGTTCCATACGCTCGTCGTTGATGGCCCCATCTTTAAGCAAAGCATTAAAATATTGGAGAGTGAGGTCATATTGAAGCATGGTTTCTGGAAACACTGGTTCCTGGATATAAAAAAATACGGGCGTTGACCTTGAGCCCGATGTGAGGTATATTTATAATTATGAAGACCAGGCTTAAGAATTCTATGGCGATCTCCGCTGTGGCGCACTGTATCATACTTTTACCATTAGTTAATCTTGTCCCTGTCGAGCATAGGGTAGAGCAGCCTAAGCCTATTGCCGTTGATTACATAATCGTAAAAGAGCCTGCTATATTTGAGGCCAAAAGCGATACAAGCACGCCCGCCGTCAGTAAGGTCGAGCTGAAGAAGGACGTCGAGCTTAAACCCTCTGCCAATACAGCGCCTCAAATACCAAAAAGTCCGGAGCCCGCAAAAGAGGCCGCCCAGGATCTTGCGAAGAGGCAGGCCCAGGCCAGGTCCACTAAAGACTACATCAATTATTACCAGCTTATTCGGGAGAAGATAAGGCAGAGGTTGAAGGCCCATTACACGGATTATAACAGGCAAGGCGAGGTCAATCTTGTCTTTGAGCTGTCTTCCGACGGAAAACTGGTCGCGCTCGCGATAGAGAACGCGGGATCCACCACAGATAAAGTGTTGAGAAATATAGCCGCTACGAGCGTCAAGCAGGCCGCGCCCTTCGCGCCATTCCCTCAGAAATTGAACCTCCCCAGGATGTCTTTTAACCTTACCGTATCGTTCAAGAAAGAGTAGGGGCAAAATTTTTGCTTTTGCGGGGTCAATGTGGAATTAAATTTTTCGGGTCCCCGCCTGCCAGCGAGAGACTGCTTCAGGCGGGCAGGCTGCCGCGGCTTGGACTTTTTCTTCAAAAGGGCTCGTATGGGTTTACAATCCGACTATTTCTTTATACCATACGGAGTAGATAACGGTCTAACTTGACTCTCAGTCATTAGATATATGTATATTCTATGCGCGTATCTACGTATCCCGAATTATAGTCCTTAACATTCGGGCACCCCATCCAATCCGCCTTTCATAAGCCCCATCGGATTGGGTTTACAATCTGTAGTTGTAGGGGAGGTTTAAACCCCCCTACGACATAAGCGCGTATCTATGTGCGCCGAACTATTCTCTTCTGTATTCGGGACACCCCATCCATACTTCGCCTTTATCATAAAAAGTCTCAAGCCGCGTCACCCGAAAAATTTCCAGATAGAATAAGGCTGAATAACCTAAGCCGACGTTATGATGAGCACATTGAAAATATTAGGTCTTTGTGATGGAGAAAAACGGTTTAAAAGAGCCAAGGTTGTTCGCCTTCGCGTTCCGTAGTATTACCATAGATTGCTTCGGCGAAATCCCTCCGAAGTACCGCCACCAAAGGTGGCGGGACGAAGGAGGATTCGAGGCCGGATCATCGTCCCGCCGGAGGCGGGACGCCGGCCGAGTTGCCGCAGGCTCCCGTTTTTCGACTGAACAAAGACCGACCCTATAGATAGAGCGTTGGGGAAATATTTTCAGTGCTCACATAACGAGGCTTAGGTTAGAGCTGGACCAAGGCAAAAAATTTCTCTCTTGAATTTTAGCTCAATATATATTATCCTAATAGCAACACAACAGGGAGCATGATATGAAAAAACTACTATTAGCGGCATTGATCTGCGTGTTAGCGGCCGGTCCGGCGCTGGCCGAGACCCCGTCGGATGCGGATTACAGGGATCTGGAACAGTTGCGGACGAAGCTCGTCAGGATGAAGCGGGAGATGGATAAATTTATCAGGGATATTTCCGCGACATATCCTGAGCAGGGCGCAGCGGCCGGCGTATTCGACCAGGATGTAAGGGTGGATATCACTGAGAATGACAAGGATATAATGGTAAAGGCCGACCTGCCCGGGATGGAGAAGGACAAGATAGAAGTGACATTGGAAAATGGACGGCTGCTCAAGATCGCCGGCGCCAGGGAGATCGTAAAAAAGGAGACGGCTCCCGGAATGGTCATACAAGAGAGGTCGAGCGGCAGGTTTGAAAGGATGCTGGAGCTGCCTTCGGAATGTCTAAGTGAAGGGATCGGGGCCGCATACATGAATGGGGTATTGGAAATAACGATACCCAAGAAGGCCAAGGCGAAAGAAGAAGAGGTAAAGATAAAGGTTCGGTAACATAATCGGCATATAGTAACAGCGAGAGGATAAAATGAAAGCGTCAGAGTTGAAAAAGGGGATGATAATCAAGGAGGGGACCGAATTTTACGTCGTGATAGAGATGGAGCACAGGACTCCGGGAAACCTGAGGGCCATATATCAGGCCACGCTTAAAAACCTGCTGGTCCCAAGGATCCTGAACAGGCGTTATAGTCCGACAGACACCGTAGAGAAGGCCGATCTTGAGTCAAAGAAGGTACAATACCTGTATAACGACCACTCGGGGTTCCATTTTATGGATATGGATAATTATGAGACTATGAGGATAAGCTCGGAGCTCGCGGCGCTTGTGAAGGATTATCTGAAAGAAAATCTCGAGGTCGAACTTTTATATCACGAGCACCACCCTATTGCCATAGAATTGCCGGTCAGCGTAGCCCTCAAGATAAAGGAATCCGCGCCCGGCGCAAAAGGCGATACATCGGGCAAGGCGATGAAGCCGGCCACCCTCGAAACAGGGCTTGTCATAAATGTCCCCCTGTTCATTGAAGAGGGGGAAACGGTCATGGTCGACACAAGGACCGGAGAATACTTAGGGCGCGCCTGATGCCTAAATTCGATGTTGCCGTCATCGGCGGAGGGGCCTCAGGCATTGCAGCCGCGATAAGCGCGAAGAGGCTCGGAAAGTCCGTAGTGATATGCGAAAAGATGCCGAGGATCGGCAAGAAGATCCTCGCATCCGGCAATGGCAGGTGCAACCTTCTTAACGATGACCTGTCCGAGGAATATTACAATCCCGCCGCAAGACCTCTCATAAGGAACACTTTCTCAAAATTCGGCAAAGACAAGATCGCGGATTTTTTTGGATCGCTAGGCCTCTCCCTGCATTCCGAAAATGGACGCATATTTCCATCGACAAACCAGTCCGCCTCCGTGCTGAGGGTATTAGAGCTGGAGCTCGGACGTTTGGCGATCCCCGCAGAAGTTGATTTCGACGTTGTCAGCGTTACGGATAAGGGGGAAGGTTTCATCTTAACTGCCGGATCCGGAAGCAATATAGAGTCCGGGTCGCTTATTATATCCGGCGGGGGGAGATCCTACCCTGCGCTCGGTTCAGACGGAAGTGCTTTCCTGCTGGCTGAAAAATTCGGTCACAACATAATAGAACCCGTTCCCTCCGCAGTCCCTCTGGTCGTCAAGGACCCGCTTTGCCATGCCCTTCAAGGACAGAAAATAACGGCTAAAGTAACAGCCCTCGTCGAAGGCCGCGCAGTGTGCGAGGCATCCGGGGACCTGCTCTTCACAAAATACGGACTCTCAGGGACTTCGATACTCGATGTGAGCGAAGAGATATCTATAGCGCTGACGAGGGCCGGTAAGAAAGACGTTATTATAGAGGTCGACATGGTACCTTTTATGACAAAGTCCCGCCTCTCGGCCGAGTTAAAGAGAAAGATGGCTAACAAGATCGCGCGTGAAGATATGACGGCCGGCATGCTCCCGAATAAATTCGGAGCAGCCATAAATGCGATAACGCATGACCGGCAGCCTGATGCAATGGCAGATGCATTGAAAGGAAGGCTCTTCAAAGTAACGGGGACGCGAGGCTGGAATGAAGCGGACTTCACGGCAGGGGGCGTGGACGCGTCGGAAGTTATCGAGAATAGTCTTGAGTCAAAGATAAGGAAGGGCTTGTATTTCGCGGGCGAGGTCCTTGATGTGAACGGTAAGAGGGGCGGCTATAATCTTGCATGGGCCTGGGCGTCCGGGTTCGTAGCGGGTCAAACCACATAAATATAAACTATGCGTAAAATAATATTAGCTTCCGGATCGAAGGCGAGACAAAGGCTGCTGCGCCAGATAGGCCTCAGGTTCAGGATAGAAAAATCCAATGTCAGGGAAGAGCATCTGCTTACAGGCTCATGCAGATCGCTTGTCATGCGCAATGCAGTAAAGAAGGCTGCAGACATTGCCAGCAAGAATGGCTCAGGCGTGGTCATTGCCGCGGATACGGTGGTGCTCGTCGGGAAGAGGATAATAGGTAAGCCGAAGAACATGAAAGACGCCATGAGGACCCTTAAGACCCTTTCACGGAAACCACAGTGGGTCTATACCGGCATTGCGGTCGTTGATATCGACAAAGGTAGGACCTATACGGATTTTGACAAGACAAAGGTCTATATCTACCGCCTGGATGACAGGCAGATCAGGAGTTATTTCAGGAAGATATCGCCGTTTGACAAAGCGGGTTCATTCGATGTCCAGGGACCCGGAAGCATCTTTATCGACAGGATAGAGGGATGTTTTTATAATGTGGTTGGGCTACCGCTCGCAAAACTCGCCAAACTGCTCAAAAAGACCGGCGTAGAGATATTCTAGCCGTTAAAAAAGGAGGCGATATGGAGAATATTCAATTCGATTTTAACAACATCTTCAGCCACAACATAGGAAAACGTCACGGGGTAACTGAGAACGACCTGGCTTCAATGTCAGCGGCCATTAAAAAAGCATACCGGCATGTCGTGAAGCTCATATCGGATGGGCCGAGCCGCATCGATCTCGGGCTTGAATGGGCCCAGCTTCCTTTCCAAAACAAGGATGAGGTGAACGCCATTCAGAAGATGGGGGACGCGATCGCCGGAAGGTACGAGAATGTCATCTCTCTTGGCATAGGGGGGTCATATCTTGGCCTGAAAGCGGCTCAGGATGCCCTATGTCCGCCATATTATAACGAATTCGATCCGGTGCGTAAAGGCAGGCCCAGAATATATTTTGACGGGAACAATCTCGACCCGGATACGCTTAAATCCCTCTTGAACAACCTTAAAACTAAAAAGACATTCGTAATAGTCATATCCAAGTCGGGCGAGACCATAGAGACTAAGGCCGCCTTTACCGTTATCGAGGATTGGTTGAAAAAGAATGCAGGCGATCGCTACGGCGCTCAGGTATTCGCTATAACTGACCCGAATTCCGGAACGCTGAGGAAGCGCGTATCTGCCG
>JAQUSE010000061.1 GCA_028715235.1 Candidatus Omnitrophota bacterium
TAAATAATAAGATAGTAACCGTGCGCTTTACTCGTAGGGGTAACAAGATTAGGATAATTGGCGCGGGTTACTGGAGAAAGGGGAGAAAATACTATGAAAAAGCATAAAATCGATTACGATATGCCTATAGGCGAACTAAAAAGAATAGACGACTTTTTACCGCCTCCCAAGGACCTGGCTATGCCGGAACATACCGTTATGGTTACTTTGAGGCTTAGCGAGAAGAGTGTTGAATTCTTCAAAGATCAGGCTAAAAAGTATCATACCAAGTACCAGAAGATGCTTAGATTTTTGGTGGATAAGTACGCGGAGAAGTATTCATAAAAAGTGAGGGAATTCTATCTGTTAAGTCCAGATCGAACCCTCACCACCATTTTTTGCATGTAGACTTCGTCAGGGCAAAAAATGATCCCGAGTAACTATAATTAGACTGAGGCTATGAGGGACTTCCTTTAAATGGACGCCATCCCGGGCAATAAATTTCATAAGAGAAAAACACTGTTTTTCGTCTCTTCACGAGCCTTACTTTCCTATATTTGTGAAGGGTTATTTTTTCTTGCATCCATGCCGAGATATAGTACAATATCAGCATAGTCACTTGCGAGGGATGCTTTGGAAACTAAGAACGACGCTAGAAGCAATCAGTCGTCAAAGCGCTATAGTTGCCGGTTTGTCTAATTTGAACCCAGGAGTATTGTGCGGGAAAGCACAAGGCCCTGGGTTTTATTTTTGCGAGGGCTAAAAAATGAGAAATAAAATGGCGTTACACGAACCGGATATTGGAGCGCTGTTAAAATATGCCAATGGTATTATAGCTACGCTAAGAGAGCCTTTTTTGGTCTTGGACAAGAACTTAAAAGTCATTTCCGCCAACAAATCCTTTTTCACCATCTTTAAGGTCACGGGAAAAGAAACAATCGGCCGGCCGCTTTATGATCTAGGAAACAAACAATGGAAAATACCTAAGCTGCTTAAGTTGTTAGAAGAGATCGTGCCGGACAAGAAGATCGTAAAAGATTACGAAGTAGCGCATGATTTTGAACAGATCGGCGCGCGGGTCATGATCCTGAATGCGTGCAAGCTGCGTGTTCCTGATGATACCGCGGCAATAATATCGTCGAAAGTAAAAGGAAATATATCAGAAGGGGATCTGATCCTACTGGCCATCGAAGACGTTACCGAACGTAAGCGGTTGCAGGAAGAATTGAAGGAGTCTGAGGCGCGTTATCGCAGGGCATTTGAGACGTCGCGCGACGGACTGTTGCTCGTGCATAAAACCGAAGGCAGCATCCTGAACTCTAACGAATCTGCGCAGGAATTATTGAGATATTCCCATGCTGAGCTTTTGAAAAAGAAACTCTGGGGAATATGCGCGGTTAAAGACCGCGAGGATTTTCTAAAGACAATGTCAAGGCTGGAAAAAGACGGTGTAGTGCATTACGAAGACATTTCGGTAAAGACCAAAGAAGGCCTGAGCATTGATTCAGAGGTCATCTTAGTCAATAAAGCGAAAGTCATGCAATGCAACATCCGTAACATCACCGAGCGTAAGCGCATAGAGGGTGAATTGACGCTGGCCAAGGAACGGGAGTACAGGACGCTTATTGAAAGTCTCCCCGGAAAGGTGTTTTTAAAAGACAAGGATTCGGTTTACAAATTCTGCAATGAAGAATACGCAAAGGACCTCAAGATAAAAGCCGATGAGATCGCAGGCAGGACAGACTATGAGTTTTTCCCTACGCATTTAGCTGAAAAATACAGGGCTGACGATAAGAGAATCGTACAATCCGGGGAAACTGAGAACTTTGAAGAGGAGTATATGGTGATAGGGGATTACCTTGATAAGGCTAAGAAGATCATTATCAATACAGTAAAAGTTCCCGTAAAGAACAAGGTGGGCAACGTTACGGGGATCCTTGGTTTCTTCTGGGATATCACCGAGCGCAAGAATGCGGAAGAGGAACTGCGAAAAAATAGAAAGTTGCTGCTCGAAATGACAAGCCAGATTCCAGGCGTTGTCTATCAGTTCTACGCCAGGCCGAATGGCAAGATGGGTGTGTATTATGTCAGCAGCATGGCGGAACAGATCTTGGGCATAAAACCCGGTCCTGATCTGGAAGGATTTTTTGAGCGATTCAGCGAGCTGGTAGTTCCTGAGTACAGGGAAAGCTTTTTTAAGTCAATTGATAAGGCGGTCAGCGAAGTAAATGAATGGAAATATGATGGTGTGCTGCAAAAACCTTCAGGCGAGAAAATATGGTTTTCCGGGAACGCAACTCCTATACGGCGGGATGATGAGATAATTTTTAATGGGATGATATTTGATATTACCGAGCGTAAGAAAGCGGAGGAGTTATTGCGGGAGAGTGAATTAAAATTCAAGGCTATTGTTGAGGGTTCAAACGACGGGATTATTTTTTGCGATACCGAGACTCAGGAGATTGTCTATTCCAACGATGCTATGGCGCGGTTATTGGGCCATTCAAAGGAAGATATAATCAATATGACCATTCAAAATCTTCATCGTGAAGACGATTGGGGTTCTGTAAAACTGGAGTTCCTACGGCATGTCACCGGAGAAACTTCTTTATCATCCAATATCCCCGTCGTAAGGAAAGACGGCAGTATTTTTTTTGCGGATGTTGCTTCCGTAAATCTCATTATGGATAATAGAAGATATTTTGTAGCCTTTTTTCGGGACGTCACCGAACGTAATAAGGCAGCGGAGGAGATACGTTTAAACCAGGAAAAGATCAGAGTTATTTTTGACCAAACCTTCCAGTTCATCGGCATGATGACGGTGGACGGGAAATTGATAGAGGCAAACAGGACGGCTATGGAGTTTGCCGGTATTGAAAAATCGGATTGCATAGGCAAATTTTTCTGGGATACTCCCTGGTGGACGCATTCTAAAAAGATGCAGGATAACCTGCGTGAAGCCGTAATAAAAGCCGCTAATGGCGAAACCGTGTTTTTCGAAGCGACCCATCCGGCCGCCGACGGATGCATACATTACGTGGATTTTTCGCTTAAGCCGATCAGGGACCAAAACGGCAAGGTGGTATTTCTTATCCCTGAAGGGCGCGACATTACCGATCGTAAGAAGGTGGAGAACGAGCGTGAAATGACATTAAAATGGCAAGAGGATGTAAATGCGCTCAGGCAATCGCTTCTTGTTCCTTCTCCCCTTGAGCATAAGCTCAAGGTAATAACCGATAGCGCCGTGCGGATCTTCAACGCCGATTTTTGCCGGATATGGCTGACCCGGCCGGGAGATCTGTGCGACAAAGGTTGCGTACACGCCAAAGTTACTGATGGGCCGCATGTATGCCGTTTTCGCAACAAGTGCCTGCATTTAGTAGCAAGCTCCGGCAGGTACACCCACATAGACGGTAAAGGACATGCCCGTGTACCGTTCGGATGTTATAAGATCGGGCTCGTCGCTTCCGGCGAGGAGCATAAATTCCTGACGAATGACGTGCCAAACGATCCAAGAGTGCATGATCATGAATGGGCTCGCGAATTGGGTCTGGTGTCGTTCGCGGGTTACCAGCTCAAAAATACCAGTGGAGATACGTTCGGTGTTATGGCGCTCTTTGCCAAGCATCCGATACTTCCGGCTGAAGATGCGATGTTGTACAGTCTCAGCGTCACCATTTCTTTTGTTGTCCAGCAGGCTGCCGCAGCCGAAGAAATAATCAGGGAGCAGGCCATGAAATCTTCATTAGAGATAAAAACAAGCTTTACCGGTATGGTCTCCCATGAACTGAGGACGCCGCTTGCCGCTATCAAAGAAGGCGTCTCTGTGGTCTTAGACAAGGTAACGGGAGATATAAATATCGAGCAGAACAAGTATCTCAGTATAGTAAAAAATAACGTCGACAGGTTGGACCGGTTGATCTCCGAGGTTCTTGATTTTCAGAAACTTGAATCCGGGAAAATGGAACTCAAGGCGGAAGATAGTGATTTGAATGAAGTGGTTAAGGGGATGTGTGATACAATGGCGCTATTATTCAAGAAGAAACATTTGGCTCTTAAGCTGGATCTTTGCGACGATCTTCCAAAGGTCAAGTTCGATAGGGACAAGATCAGCCAGGTTTTGACCAATCTGGTAAATAACGCCCTCAAGTTTACGGAAAAGGGCTCTGTTACTGTTCGCACGAGCAAGGGGGACAATTTTATCCAGGTCATGGTTAAAGACACGGGTGTCGGCATCAAGAAAGGAGATATCCAAAGGCTGTTCCGCGAATTTACACAATTACAGAGAAAAGTAGGCGGCGCCGGACTCGGCCTTTCTATTTGTAAGAGGCTGATAGAGGCGCACAGAGGGAAGATCTGGGCAGAGTCAGAATTCGGCAAAGGCGCAAGTTTTTATTTCAATATTCCTATTAAAGAGCGGAGGGAATAATATGGGAAAAATGATCCTCGTAGTTGACGATGAACCTGACATTATGGATGTTGCGACAGTCAGGTTGAGGCACTTAGGATATGAAATAGTACCTGCGGCCGATGCAGAGGAGGCTCTGGTTGTTTTACAGAAGGATGTTCCCGATCTAATATTGCTGGATCTGCTCTTGCCCAACATGCAAGGCGACGAGCTCTGTAAAAAATTGAAATCTGACAATAAATTTAAAAATATCCCCATTATACTATTTACAGCCAGCGCTATCCGGACCAGCCTGCCGGAAAAGGTTAAAGAGATAGGCGCGGATGATTGCATATTGAAGCCATTTGAGCCGCAGGAATTATTAAGTAAAGTCAAAAAATTTATAGGATGACTTATGTGCAGCAACAGACGCGTTTAAGCTCAGGCTATTGCTTGTTGCATATTAATGCTGCGTTATATACTGCCGTACAAGGTCGATACTCCGATCTCGCGTCGATAAACACTCTAACTGAAATTATAGCCTTGTTATCATAAGATAATATGATATAATCATAGCATTATAATGAACGCGAAGAGTAAATAAATCGCGGGCGTAGCTTCCGCCTTCGCTATAGCGGTTAGATTGTAATGAAGCTTCGGCGGATTTCGCCATGAATAGTGTAGTGTTGGGTTTAGGCTCAACAATCTTGTACTAAAGGTGAGCCTAAATAAGCTCCATGTTTTTTTGGTTTTTAGAGTTTGAGTCAGAGGAAGAAAAACAATATGGTTTGACAGCAGTTGCGACGGCCTCGGCCAGAGGCCTCGGCACTTAGTTAGCACTATGGCTGAATAAACTTGCGGGCGTAGCTCAATGGTAGAGTGCTAGCCTTCCAAGCTAGCTACGTCGGTTCGATTCCGATCGCCCGCTCCAAATTTCGCTATAGTCTAACTCAGGCGAAATTTGATCCCGAGGAAGTTGCAGTTAGACGGTATACTGACGAGGGACTACCTATAAAAGGACTGTCTCTAACCCAGGCGAAATTTGATCCCGAGGAGGAAGTAGTTAAACTGAGGTCCGACGAAGGACCTATATCGGTTCACTATTTTGTACTGAAAATAGAGTAAAGGTATTTCGACAGCTAAAATCCTCCCAATGGGTCGGATTTTTTAACGCTGTCTCAATATCAAATTTGCACGCAAAATTGGAGGCGCTATGGACTATTCAAAGCCGTTATGCAAGATATTGACCGTTGATGATGAGCTTGGCATCGACTCGTTCTTTTACGAGTTTTTTACGGCGCGCAACTATGAAGTATTTAACGCAAGGAGCGGCAAATCCGCGTTGGAGATCATCGAAAAGGAGCATCCGAGCATCATCCTACTGGATGTGAATATGAAAGGGATGAGCGGCATAGAGGTCTTGAAGAAGATAAAAGAGATAGATAAGAAGATCATAGTGATCATGGTGACCGGCATGAAAGACGATGACATCAAGAAGAGCGCGATGGACGCAGGCGCGGATGAGTACATTACAAAACCTCTCAGCCTGGAGTATCTTGATAAGGTCGTGACATCGAAATTCCTTAACATCCAGATAAGGGATCTGGGTGCGACTTAACCGATGCCGTTTTTGCGGAATCTCAAAGCGCGTTCTGCGCGCTGTTGGGATTTTTTATTTTAAGGATGCAATAAACATGAAATGATGGAGGAGCATATGCATAACGCTAACGTAGAGGCGATGAATGAGAAGGTCAAGAAAGAGAGCGTCTTTGTTCAGGCGCTGATACACGAGATGGAGAAGGTCATAGTCGGGCAGAAATATATGATAGAAAGGCTCCTTGTAGGGCTTCTCGCGAACGGCCACATCTTGATCGAAGGTGTGCCCGGACTCGCGAAGACGCTCTGCGTCAAGGTGCTGGCGCAGTCGATAGACACGAAGTTCCAGCGTCTCCAGTTCACTCCGGACCTGCTGCCAGCCGATCTGATAGGGACTTTGATATATAATCCAAAAGACGGGGCGTTCACGACAAAAAAAGGGCCGATATTTGCCAATATAATACTTGCCGACGAAATAAACCGCTCGCCGGCCAAAGTCCAGAGCGCGCTCCTGGAAGCGATGCAGGAGAGGCAGGTCACCATCGGCGAAAATACTTTCAAGCTGGATGAGCCGTTCCTGGTGCTGGCGACGCAGAACCCGATCGAGCACGAGGGCACATACCCGCTTCCCGAAGCGCAGGTCGACAGGTTCATGTTGAAATTGAAGATCGGTTATCCTACCAAGGAAGAAGAGTTCAAGATAATGAAGAGGATGGCCTTGACCGATAAGAAGATAGACGTCGATGCCGTAGTCGGTCCAAGCGATATCGTGAAAGCTAGAAAAGTAGTCGATGACATATATATGGACGAAAGGATAGAGAAGTACATCATCGATATAGTCTTTGCGACCAGGGAGCCGAAATCGTTCAAGCTGGACGAGCTGACTTCGCTAATACAATACGGTGCCTCCCCGAGGGCGAGTATATATCTTTCTATAGCGTCAAAGGCGTACGCGTTCCTGCAGGGCAGGGGCTATGTGGTTCCGCAAGACGTCAAGACGATCGGCATGGATATACTGAGGCATCGCGTCATCGTGAGTTATGAAGCCGAGGCGGAGGATAAGACGTCGGAGGACGTCATAAAGAGGGTATTCGAAGAAGTTAAAGTGCCATAACCTGGTATCCGAGAGGCCATGCTCCCAAAAGATATAATCAAGAAGATACGGCGTATAGAGATAACGACGTCTAAGCTCGTTACCGATATGCTTGCTGGCCAGTATGAGAGCGTCTTCAAGGGGAGGGGCATCGAGTTCGACGAGGTAAGGGAGTATCAGCCCGGCGACGAGATCCGCTCCATAGACTGGAACGTCACCGCCAGGATGGGCCATCCTTTCATCAAGAAGTTCGTAGAAGAGCGGCAGCTTACGGTAATGATACTCCTCGACGCATCCGGCTCATCTTATTTCGGAACATCGCACCGCCTCAAGCGCGAGTTAGCCTCTGAGGTGGCGGCTGTGCTCGCGTTCGCGGCGACACAGAACAAGGACAGAGTCGGCCTGCTTATATTTTCAGATAAGATCGAGAAGTTCATCCCGCCGAGAAAAGGACTGCCGCACGTCCTGCGCGTTATAAGGGAATCGCTATATTTTAAGCCCAAAGGTAAGGGAACAGACATAGCCGGAGCGCTCAGGTATCTCGACAGCGTCACGACCAGACGCGCGGTCGTCTTCATCATATCCGATTTTTTCGCGAAAGATTTCAAGAAATCCCTTTCGATAGCTAATAAGAGGCATGACGCCATAGCCATCACGTTAACTGACCCAAGAGAATTGGAGCTGCCGAACGCAGGCCTGATGGAGTTTACGGACGCCGAGACCGGTAAACTCTTCCTGATCGATACATCAAGGGCGTCGATAAGGAAGAGATACGCCGATAGGTCGCAAGAACTGATCCGCGAGCGGCTGAAGACATTCGCCTCCATAAATATGGACCATATGGACATACGGACCGACAGGCCGTATATAGACGAATTCATAAAGTTTTTCAAACGCCGAAAAAAAAGAATTTA
>JAQUSE010000062.1 GCA_028715235.1 Candidatus Omnitrophota bacterium
GTAAAAATTAATAATTTCAATGCCCTTCTGGCAAAAGCAAAATGCCTGGATCTGGTAACGGCTGAGCCCCTGCCCCAGGCGCAACAGTGCCTGCCGCAAAAAATTGTTCTTTACCTGGACGGTAGATTCTACGGTTTATTTATTTTATAATTTTGATTTTGCTAATATTGCTCCATAACTTTCCTTCCCAGCCACCTTGATACTCTTCATATAAATATTGGACAAAATAAACACCTGGTTTATCCATGGCAAAAAATTTGCTTATATCATAGCATGATAGAGCATTGTCTATTTCATTTGGTTTTATCAACCAAAGCGCATTTTTGCTTCTCTGGCCGCCTGGGTCAAATGATAAACCCATATCCTTACTGGTGACTTTATTACCGTCTGGCATAGTCACAACTATTAAATGGTTGGGCCAAAAACCACTGTGCCACGTTATTATTTCCTCATCGCTTATATTCTTCACTATATAGTAAACCACTATGGACTCGCCGGCTTGAAATTCCATTGTTTCGGTCCAAATTTTGGCAATTAATCCATTGTTCGCCGCGCCCCACGTTCCATTGGTGTGGTTTGTATCTACTGACGAAGGAAGCTGATAATTTTCAAATACCGAATTATCAAATTGCTTGGCATATAATATATGCGTTGTAAAGGCCGCACAAACAAAAAAAATTATTATCTTTTTCATCACTTTTCTCCATAAATATCTTCCATAAAATCTATTTCCCTGAGCGCCTGTTGATACACCGCCGTTTTGGTCAATCCAATGATATGAATGATAGGAAATATTTTCCTGGCCATCTATTATTCCAACAATTTGCGCGATAAACGGTGGAGGTCGGGATTTGCAAGAGCCAGTACCTTTTTCTTTACGGCGCGGGAAAAATATTCCTTTTCCGTTTTAGTAAAGACTTCTCCTTTCAATTTTTTCATGAACAACTCTTTCTGCTTAGGTGAAAAAACCTGCGACATAGCATATTCAAGACCCATTTCGTCCTTAGCCGATAGAAGATCGTGCAGGCCTTCTGCCTGTTTCCGGAAATAGGTGGTTACAACAGACTTTAACCTTTCGGCCGACATCGTGCGCCCACCGACATTCAGACTTTTATCCTTTTCGAGCGCGTCAAGAAATGCCGCATATTCTTTTTTCTTCTCCGAGCTAAGCGAATCATACAAGGAGCCAGTCCATGAAAATTTCATATTGAGATTCTTGTAAAGGGCAAGAGACATGGCCACTAAAGTTGCTAACAAGGGCTTATCAAACAGTTTCTTAAGAGATGCCGCGACTGTATTATAATTAAAAAGCCCCTTTTCAGCGCTGGTAGCAAGCACAACAGGAAATCCTTCCCAGAAACGGAGGTCTTTAGACTGTACGACATCCGCCAGAGTAAGGTTAGCGTCCTCCGCCTCTTCCGTCTCAAAGAGAGGAAAACCCAATTTTCGTAAACGCTTTAAAAGATCTTTATCTCTCATGGCGCAAGCCTTTCCTTATTTATAAGTTTTTTGAAATGTTCAAGATTTTTTAGGACTCTATCTTCAGAAACATCATATGATGCAGTCTCATTGAAACGCTTAGTAAGCTCTTTTATATCTATCTCCTTAACTTTTGCCCTCATAAGCATCAAACATAAAACCATCGTCTCTTGCCCATCCTGCGCCGCTTGCGCTCTTATACCCAAGATCTTTCAATGTCTTTATAAGTTAGCGGCATTCTTCGGTTACAGGCGCAAGAAGGTCGATGTCTTTTGTCGATGGCTTAACATCTAAAAGTGTAAGCGCAGTACCACCACAAGCAATGAGGTGAACCTTTCTTTTAAGAAAGCCGTTCCATATGCCAAGTCGATCCCATAATCCTGTTTTATCTATTCTATATTCCATACAATTAGTTGTATTGTTTTATACAATTCTATGTATTAAAGTATACAATATAAGTGCTGTTTTGTCAAACCTTATAAATTACATGCCGCTACTGGCTCGCTATCATCTATTTCACCGCGACGACGAGCATCTCGAAATCTTTGGTGGTCAACTTGTCATTCCTTGAAAACGCTCCCAGCTTCGCGCCAAAAATATCGATCTTTTTGAACCCGAGCGTCTTTAAAAGCCACGTTATCTCGCTGGGCACGTAATAACGCTCGTTACACTTAAGCTCCCTTTTATTGCCGGAATCGTCCTCAAAAACAGCGGTGTTATAATCACGGAAAGTCATCAGATCAAAGGAGCACTCCTTGCACCGGGACTGGCCTTCTTTCTCGGCCGACTTATAGAACTCATTGACCGAATGAAACAGCGGGAACAATCCGTTTAATGTAGTGAAAATAAGCTTTCCTTTATCGTTCAGCGCTTTTGTCGCGTTCTTGAGGATCTCAAAGTTCATCTCATCTGTTTCCATAAGAGAAAACCCGCCTTCGCAAAGCATAATTGCCAGATCAAATTCACCGTCAAACGGAAGATTGCGGGCATCTTGTATTTGGAAGTCGATGGTCACCCTTGCCTCTTCGGCCTTTTCCCTTGCCCCCTTGATCTGATTCCCGGAAAGATCAACGCCGGTCACATTATATCCCCTCTTTGTCAGTTCAATCGCATGACGGCCGGTACCGCAACCGATGTCGATGATCTTTAAGGACTTATCGCGGGCTATCTCCTCTTCGATAAAATCACATTCACCCGCAGTGCCCTGAACAAAACACTCCTTATCATATTTCCGCGCGTAGTTCTCATATAACGACTCATACCATTGTTTCATTGTCATATCATTATATCCCCGCCTTCTTCTTCGCGGCCCTTAGAACCGGATCGAAATGCTCGAACTTCAGGAATTGGCATATGAGATTGAATGCGGGCCTCAGCATCCTGTTTCTCAGTTTGGCATATATGTAAAGCGGCACCAGATCAAAGCCGAGCCTCAGCTTAGGCTCATAAGCCGTTATACCCATCTCATATTTCTTTATCTTATGCTTGATACACCAGATCAACGCTTCCCTGAACTTCAGAAAATAGAGGTGATATTTATGCGCGACGGAATAATCCAGCCCGACGAAATAGTCTATGAACCGCTCCTGCGACACCATCGAAAAAAGGAACGCGACTATCTTTCCGTCGATCTTCCAGAGAAAAAATTTCGCGCGCCCCGGCATGTTGACTGATATGTCCCTGAAAAAATCCTCAGGCAGCAGCTCGAAGTTCATGTCATGGCGAGA
The DNA here is from genome assembly GCA_028715235.1 of Candidatus Omnitrophota bacterium. GTDB lineage: Bacteria > Omnitrophota > Gorgyraeia > 2-01-FULL-45-10 > 2-01-FULL-45-10 > JAQUSE01. The sequence continues at coordinate 3,207 of JAQUSE010000062.1, forward strand.
TACTATTTCGAGATACATCTTGTAGACAGCCTTCATTTCGTCCGCTTCAAGGCTATCGACGATCTTCAGGTCGATCTTCACATGGCCGTCGACTTTCTTGAATTTCCTGCGCAGGTCATAACGCGTAGCGCCGCTCAGCGTCTTAAGATACTCTTCGAAATCTTTATGCCATACATTAAGCTCTGTGTTCGGCAGGCTGTCAAACTTCGCGAATCCGGCCCTTTGAAGAGGGTCGAGTATTTCTGTATAGGGCCCGTCAAAGTCCTTGAACGCGACGATCGACGCCTTACTCTTTTTCGCGATATGGTCCATCTTGCGAAGCATTGCTTTGAACACCGCGCTTTTATCGCCGGCCAACCCGATCTTGCCCTGCGCCATAGGCACACCACAGACTAATGTCTTTATGCTGAAGATGTTCGGCTTCAATCTCTTTATCGAGTTGGTGATACGCCGCAGAGGGCCGTTTATGCTTGTATCGAGCGAATAGTCCACCAGGAAACAGGCAGTGGCGCCGACAGGATGGTTTTTGTCGTAGACTATTATATAATAGAACGAGAATTGGGTTATGCCGGAGCTGTCGATCGTCCTAAAAAAATCGTAGTTCTCCAATACGTCCGGATAGACCTTCTTCCAGTCATGCGCGGGTATCTCCGATATCTTCCGCGTGACTTTTATCCTTAATCCTGTCTTCTTATGGCGTTTCGATACTATCATTTTATTACCATTACGCGTATATCTCTCTTCTCATCATGAAAAATGGGACAAATGCAAGAAGCTCGATAACTATTATAGAGGTTATTACAAATGATAACGACCTGTCATATAAGAAGCCCAGCAACGCGCTTCCCAGGAAGAACGCCAGGCCGTATGCGGTATTGAATATGCCATATCCCGTGCCGCGCTTTGCCAGAGAGGTAATATCGGCTATCGCTGACCTCATGATCGTCTCATGGATGCCCATTACGACCCCCCAGCAGAGCACGCCTATTATTATCAGAGAATGATCCTTTGAAAATATAAAAAGCGGCATTAAAAGCGATAATAACGGTATTATCGCAAGCAGATTCAATCCGGCATTGCGGTTATTTCTTTTATTTTTCAATACATCATACGCTTTACCGATCGCAAGGGCGGAGGCCGCGTCAATTCCCATTGCGATAGTATAAGATAACGGTATCTGCGCGTCGGACAGCGCGGAAGTGGACTTAAAATGAAAGGCGATAAGGATGAAACTGCAAAAACCCGCTGTCGTAATGAAAGTAAATAATGTATACAGCCAAAAAACCCTTGAGAGCTTATCCGGCATCTCATCTTTTCGCGTTGTCTCCAGGGTATCGGTATCAGGAACTTTACGATAGGTAAAAAATAGGCAAAGCATCACCAGCAGGAACGGGATCCATAAAAACGCGTATCCTCTCCGGTAATCGGAGACGCCCGCCTCTTTGCCGGCCATCATGAAAAATACTGCGAATATGAGAGGCCCCGCGACCGCCCCGACCTGATCCATCGCCTCATGCAGGCCGAACCCGAATCCCGTTCCGACCTGCGAACTTGCCTGCGAAAGTATCGTATCTCTCGCCGGACTGCGGATAGCTTTTCCGATCCGTTCCAGTATTATGAAGAGGGCCGCTGTCTGCCAGACGCCCGCCAAGGCAAGCAAAGGCACGCTGACCAGCATTCCATACCCCAGAAACGTAAAGAGCCAGTAATATCTTGTCTTATCCGAAAAATATCCTGAAACAAGGCGCAGCGCGTATCCGAAGAATTCTCCCGCTCCGGCTATTATTCCCAAAGCAGTCGCATTAACGGCAAGAAGTTTCAGATAAGGCCCGTTAATGCTGCGCGCTCCTTCATAAACGATATCGCCGAAGAGGCTGACCAACCCGAACGAAATAATAACGCCAAAGGCTCTTCTTCTCGTCATATTAAAATAAGGCTTAAAGCCATCACCGCCATGCCCGTTATAACGCCGAAAATAGATATATGATAGCCGTCGCTCTGGCAGGAAAGAGGAAGAAGTTCATCAAAACTGATAAAGACCATCACCCCCGCAACGAATGCAAGCATGAAAGAGAGGATGGAATGGTTTAAAAAAGGTATGAGGACCAATATTGTTATGACCGCGCCGGCCGGTTCCGCGAATCCGGCCAGGAATGAATACCAGAAAGCCTTCCTCTTGCTCTTCGTAGCGTAGAAGATCGGCATAGCTACGGCTATCCCTTCCGGAATATTATGCAAAGCTATAGCGATGGCCAGCATAACGCCTACCTTGATATTTACGAGCGCGCTCATGAAAACCGCCATGCCTTCCGGAAAGTTATGGATACCTATGCCTAAGGCCATGAATATCCCGGCAGTCATAAGCCGCTTGTCATGGTGGCCCACTTTTATACGTTCGGCTATATATTCATGAGGGATGAAAAAGTCGATGAGCATTACGGTGATTATTCCGACAAAAAACGCGACATTGGCGTTCAGGGGGCCTATATCGCGGATCGAAGACGGTAGAAGTTCGACGAACGAAACATATATCATAACGCCGCCCGACAGTCCCAAAAAGAACTGAAGGTAGCTCTTCTTAAAATCCTTAACAAAAAAAGTTATGAAGCTGCCGGCTACCGTGAATATACCCGCTAGAAAGCTAAGCAGTAAAGGCAGCCATATCCTGTTAATATCCATATAGTATCTTTTAACCGGGCTACTTTATTATATCGATGACCGCGTTTATTACATCGTCCGTGTCCTTATCGGTCAATTTTGCCGAAACGGGTAGCGACACGGTCCTTTCCGAGATCCATTCCGCGTTTGGAAAATCTCCGCGGCGGTAACCGAAGGTCTTCCTGTAATAAGGATGTAGGTGCAGGGCTATATAATGGACGCCCACACCGATCCTCCTCAGGGTCATTTCATGCAAAAAAGCGTCCCTCGTGATCCTGAGGCGAGCTATGTCGAGCAACAAGGTATACAGGTGGTAAGCATGCTTGATATCCTTGCTTTCCGGCGCCGGCAAGAACAGAGGCAGGCCTTCGAATACCTCGTTATATTTTCTCCAAATACTGCGGCGCTTTCGCCAGTACCTATCTATCCTGGGCAGCTGATGCATCCCGATAGCCGCCTGCAGGTCAGTCATGTTATATTTATAGCCGGAATATATGACCTGGTAGTGCTTATACCCTTTATCGGAAAACCGCCGCCATGCGTCTTTCGTCATGCCGTGGAGGGCCAGTATCTTTATCTTCTCTTCGTATCTCGGGTTACCGGTCACTACCATGCCGCCTTCGCCTGTAGTGATATTCTTTGTGACATAAAAACTGAAGCAGCCCAGGTCGCCGAGCGTGCCCGTCTTCTTGCCGCGGTATTCAGCTTCGATAGCGTGGGCACAGTCTTCTATCACTTTCAGGCGGTATCTCCGGGCAATATCCATTATCTTATCCATATCGCATGGCCGCCCGGCAAAATGGACAGGAACTATAGCTTTTGTCTTCTTATTGATCTTTTTCTCTATGTCCCCGGGATCTATGTTCATAGTATCCCGGCGGCAATCCGCGAATACCGGCCTTGCCCCGGCGTGTATGACCGCATTTGCGGTGGCTGCGAATGTCAGTGTCGGGACGATGACTTCATCGCCCGGTTTGATCCCGGCTGAGAGCATGGAAAGATGCAAGGCTGCCGTGCAAGAATTGACGGCGACGGCATATCTTGTCCCTTTATACTTCCTGAACATATCTTCAAATTTCCGGACCTTGGGCCCCGTACCGAGCCAGCCGGACTTCATCGAGGCAACGACCTCGCCGACCTCACCCGCTTCTATCAACGGGCTGCCGAAAACCAGAAAATCTTTTCTAATACAACGCATAGCCGCCTTTACCGGTTATTGAAAGACCGCGGGCTCTTCGGAGAGCGTATCCTTGAACTGGCTTGCGAATAACTCGCCGTACCTTAAGTTTTTCCTCACCAGTTCTTCATGAGTCCCGGACTCCATAGTTGAGGAATCCTTTAAAAAATATACCATGTCCATCTTCTCTACCGTCGATAGGCGGTGCGAGACTATTATAACCGTAGAGTCTTTGAACTCCCGTTTTATATTGTCGATGATCTTATCTTCCGTCTCCGAATCGAGAGACGACATCGCCTCATCCAGGACGAGTAACCTGGGCTTTGATATGAACGCCCTGGCGATAGCGATACGCTGCTTCTGGCCCTCGGAAAGGCTGTGGCCCGCTTCCCCTACATTGGAATCATACCCGTCCCTTGATCTTATTATAAATTCATGCGCCTCGGCAAGTTTTGCGGCTTCTATCATATCCTGCCTCGTAGAGCCTCCGGCGCCGTACAGGATGTTGTTCGCTATCGTATCGTTCCACAGGTAGGACTGCTGAAGGGCAATGCTTGTCTGAGATTTAAGAGAAGCAAGCTTTATCTTTTTTATATCAACCCCGTCAATATATATACCGCCTTCCCCGGGTTCATAGAGACGCGATATAAGGGAGATCATAGTGGTCTTCCCGGATCCCGACAGGCCCACAAAGGCCGCCTTGGAATAAGGCTCGACGAGAAAACTGATGCCGTCGATGACGGAGGCGTCTTTCCGGTATCCGAACGATACATCCCTGAATTCTACGCTGCCCGTCTCGATTATATGATCAGCCGCG
>JAQUSE010000063.1 GCA_028715235.1 Candidatus Omnitrophota bacterium
GCATAGTATCTTACGCTTCCGTCATCGCCCATAAACAAAACGAAACGCGCGTCCTCCATACCGTTTTGTTCGCTGGGCGAGAACGGGAATAGGACGCGCTCTGAAAGCGTAAATAACGGATCGAAAGCGGCTTCGTAATTACACCGCGCGAGCCATAGGACTTTTTCACAGGTAAGCCTGTCAGTAGGAGTTACCGGATTATGCCCGGTGATATAGGCATCTACCTTATCCTGCAGCTCGGCCAGGGTAAACTCAAGCCCTAACGGGGCCGTAATATATTTTGAGCAATCGTTCTCCAGTCCCATTTCATAAAGTTTTCCGTTGAAACATATCTTGTCGTAAAGGGCGTTCGGTTTCGGTTGGGCGGTGCAGGCAAAATCGGAATCCTCATCGATCGATATAGACCCCTTTTGGCCTACGACCCCTGAGCGGAATGTCAGCGCGGATATATGCCCTTCGCCTGTCGCGCGCAAAGTTATAATTACTCGTAACGAACCGCGGGAAACGCCGGACTGGTCTGGATGCTCGACGATAGAAGGATTGAATAAAGCGGTTGATTCATATGAACGCTCACCGATAAAGTACGCCGCTATAAGAAGCTTGCGCGCTTTGGAAGGCAAAAAACCGGAAGGCATGTATGCGCGGACGACCTCAAATTGGCGCTCGAGCATTGTATTAAAATTATGGTGCCGGCCTGAAAAATTTCGCGTGACACTCTTTAATTCTTTTTCTGCGTCGGATTCGCTCAGGGCCATAACACGCTCGACTATCCTCGGGACACGCGATTGGTCGGCGGGAATATACGGTCTTAAGATAACACGCCTGTTGTCAGGTGAAATGACTATCCCGCTATCTTTTATCATTCTTCCAGGGGTTCCTTAAGGCTTTCGAGAATGTTTTCCATCTGTGTCATTTCGGTCAGGGACAGAAGAAATGAAAGAGTAGATTCGGCGCCCTGGTTACAATTCACCCTGTTGATGTGAAGCCCGTCACAGCATCCGCCCGCCACCGGGTCATATAAGGAAATACCGAGATCATTGCTTCCAAGAAACCACTGAAAAGCGTTTAAGGCCTTATTATACCATATCTTATCTTTTGTAATACGATAAGCTTCGAGGCATGCTGAAACGGTAGCATAGGCTTCTATCGGCTGCTGGTCAAAAGCTGGTTTAATACCGCCGCGGCGGTATTCGCCGTCGGAGCCTACCGGCTGAAAATGGCCGCGGGGCGAAGCCTGTATCTTCGTTAGCCAGTTTAAAGCCTCTATACCGGACTTGAACATCTCTTCGTTAGCGAGATCATGCCCGCTTAACAAAAGGGCATGCGGCAATTTGGCGTCGCAATATGTCAGAGACGCTTCAAACCAAAGCCAGCCCGCGTCACTGTTTGCTTTGTAAAGGTCGTGAAGCCGCGCGGCGAGTGTCTGCATATAATTACGGGCAAGCCTGTCTCCGTGAAAGCGCTGCAGATATTCATGTATCCCGAGCAATATAAAAGCCCATGCGCGCGGCGAAGTAAATGACGCCGAAGAGGTAAGGGCTTTTTCAAAAAATTCAACCGGCATCTGCGCAAATCCTTCGTTTTTGGATTGCCCGATGCAGGTGCCGATAGCCCACAGCGCCCTGCCATGGCAATCTTCGCTGGGCATCTCTTCTTTCCAATTTCGCTGGAACGTCAGAAAATTCCTGAACCGGCCGGCGCAAGGATCCCAGGCATACCTGATAAATCCAAGATAGCGGCTCGCGAGATCATTGATCTTGACCGGATTCATGGTGCCAAGATTCTCAAGCAGCACAGCGAGAATAAGCGCCCGCGCATTGTCGTCTGTGCAATAACCTTCGGAAAAGTTAGGGACATTGAACGTGGCATGCTGGAAGATCCCGATGGAATCGGTCATCCTCACAAGATGGTCCAGTTTAATGTCCGGCAATACGGGAACCTGCTGTTCAAGAGAATACATCTTTTTCTTCTTTGTCATCGCGGAAGGATGTTTCGTCCTGGATTCTTCGAAGATCGACATATATTTTGACGCCGCGTTGCTCCATATCATATCGCGGCCTAAAAGATAAGCATTCTTACGCATCATGTTGCGTTCGTTTTCATTACCGATAAGCCTTATGATCGCCTGCTCTATCGCTTCCGGATCATTAAACGGCACGAGGATACCCCTGCCGCCGCTGAGCAGTTCGGCGGCATGCCAGTATGGAGTCGAGATGACCGCGTTCCCCACTCCGAACGAATAGGCAAGCGTCCCGGAGACTATCTGCGATTCCTGAAGGTACGGGGTAATGTAAATATCGGCGAGCACTAACAGCTCTTCCAGCTCTTCGGGAGATACAAAACGGTTATGGAAAATAACATTCTTCGAGATCTTAAGCTCATCACAAAGGCGCTGCAGGAAGATCCTGTAGGTTTCACCTTCATGCCTTAACAGATTGGGGTGCGTAGCGCCGACGACTATATATACCGCATTCGGATATTCTTTTATGACTTTAGGCAGCGCGCGTAAAACAACCTCTATACCTTTGTGCGGAGCCAGGAGCCCGAACGTCAGGAGCGTGGTCTTGCCTTCGACTCCATACTGGTCTTTGTAGAAATTGGGGTCGATAAAAGAAACGTCGGGTATCCCGTGCGGGACCAGCCGTACCTTAGATTCATGCGGCTTATTTACCGCCTGAAAGATATCGACGGCTTTTTGCGTCATTACGACCGCGTAATCGGACAGGCCAAGCAATTCATCCATAACGCGCCTTTGGCGCGCCGAAGGGTTTTTCAGCACCGTATGAAGGGTCGTTATGACCGGCATCTTCAGCTGGCGCAATAACGCCAATATATAACTGCCTGCGTCGCCTCCAAAAATACCGAATTCGTGCTGAAGGCAGACAACGTCGATATCATTAAGGTTGAGAAAATCCGCGGCTGCTTTGTATGAGTCTATGTCCTGTTCCTTGATCTCGAAACGTACCCGTTCAGGATAATCGTAACCCTCTTCTATATCTGTGACAGGTATCGCGAATACCTGGATAGACGGGTTTTGAGCCGCAAACGTCTCGCATAGGTCCGTGGTAAATGTCGCTATACCGCAATGCCTGGGAAGATAATTACCTATAAACGCTATTTTTTTAATACCGTTGGCCATGATTCCTTCACAATCTCTATCCTGCGCCTATTCACCGCTTCAGTAACACGGTAACCCATTTCATAACAACGAATCCAAGATAAATCCCGATCCCGAGCAGGAATCCGATAAATACCAGCCGCACAATTATCATACTGTCCTCTATTTAAGACCTTTCAAATACCTGTAATAATCACTATCTGTGGTCAGGATTATGGTAGAACCGGCGTCAATAGTGTTTTTGTAAGTCTCTGTAGTTTTAAGGAAAGAATAAAACTCCGGATTCTGCGAATACGCCTGTGCGTATATATTGATCGCCTCGGCATCTGCCTTTCCCACAAGAGATTGAGCCTGCCTGTAGGCTTCCGAGGTGATCAGCTTTAACTCTTTTCCCGTCTGCCCCTCGATCTCGGCGGATTTCCCCTGACCCTCCGACCGATATTTCTCGGCCGCGCGCTTTCGCTCGGCGATCATCCTGTCATATACTTTATTACGCACTTCTTCCACATAATTTACCCGCTTTATGCGCACATCCTGGATCTCGATGCCGTATTGAGGGGCGAGCACCTTTGCTTTATCCAGTATCAAGCGCGTCAAATGCTGCCTTCCTACTTCAATATGTTCCATCGCCTCTTCGCTGACAATGGCGTCTTCTCCGAGCTCCTTTGTTTCTAATATGCGGTTTGAATCCCTGACCGCCTCGACTAATAAATGGTTCGTAACGGCATCGCGCGTGGCTGAATTAATGATATCGTCCAAACGGCTATTGGCGCTTAATTCGTTGCCTACGGACTGCAGGAACTTAAGGGCATCCACTATCTTCCACCGCGCCATAGTATCTACCCAGATATATTTTTTGTCTTTTGTGGGTATCTGGTTGGGATCTCCATCCCATTCCAGGAGCCTCTTTTCAAAATAATGAGCATCCTGGATAAACGGTAGTTTGAAATATAATCCCGCGGATGTTATGGGATCGCCTACAGGCTTACCGAACTGGGTAATCACCACCTGCTTTGTCTCGTCCACTATGTATAACGCGCCGCTCGCAAGCGCGAGGGCTACAAAAATAATTATTGTTGTGCTAAGCCCTAAAACTATACCTATCGCTGTGCGTTTCATTGTTACTCGCCTCCCTTCTTGCCTATGTCCATTAACGGCAGTATGGAAGATTGCCGCGGATCGATAATATACTTATTTTTTACTTTAGGCAAAACTTCGTTTAATGTCTCAAGATACAGCCTCTTCTGCGTTATTTCCGGCGCATTTTTATATTCGGCCAGAGTAGCTAAAAATCTATCCGCCTCGCCCTTCGCCCTGTTTATTTTATCAAGAGAATATCCTTCCGCTTCACGGATCGTGCGCTCCGCTTCGCCCCTGGCTTTGGGGACCACCTTATTATACGCCTCCCAGGCCTGGTTGATCATTTTCTCTTTCTCCTGCTTCGCCTCATTTACTTCGTTAAAGGCAGGCTTTACGGTATCCGGAGGGTTAACGTCCAATAGCTTGATTGTTACAACCTGGACCCCTGTCTGGTAATCATCTAATATCTTCTGTGTTTCGACCTGAGCCAGGTGGTCTATCTCTTCTCTTTTGATCGTCAGGACTTCATCAACGCTGTAATCTCCCACCAGGCGGCGCATAACCACTTCGGAAACATCCCGTATAACATTTTGCGGATTGCGTACAACAAAAAGGAATTTTATAGGATCTTTTATCTTGTATTGCACTATCCAGCGCACATCAAGTATATTAAGATCGCCCGTAAGCATCAAAGTCTCATCTTTGTTTCCGGTTAAAACAACCCCGAAGGAAATACTTTCTTTTCCTGTCCCGAATTCTTCTTTAAAAATTTTCTCTACCTTGATCGGCGTAACTTTCTCTATGCCGAATGGGACCTTCGCGTGCAATCCGGGAGAGCTCAACCTGAGGTACTTACCAAACCGTTGAATTACCCCTACCTCATCCGGCCCTATCGAATATATGGCTCCCGCCAGGCCTATAACGGCAAGAAAACCAAGAATTATCCAGGGCATGTATTTAACGTAATTGAGAAATTTTTTCCTGCCCACGTCGATTATTTCCTCGGGGGTAGGAGCATTTTGCCATTCCATAACAAACTCCTTTCGCTTACTTTAAGAACTGCCGGTTTTGTTCACATAGAGAGTCTGGGTAGGATAGGCAAACTCTATCCCCCGCTTTTCAAACGCTTCCTTGATCGCGAAATTTATCTCCTGCTGGATATCCATATATTTATTGTAATCGGCGTCCAGAACGAAATAGACCACTTCGAATATAAGGCTGAAATCCCCATAACTAAAAAAGTGCGCCCGGTCAAAGGCCGCTTCTTTAGTATTTTTAATGATATTCTCAATATTTTTCGGGATTTCCTTTAATTGGCCAAGAGAAGCCTGATACGTAACGCCTATACGGAAAAAAACCCGCCTCTTCTCCATAAGCCTGTAATTACGCACACGCGAGTCCGTAAGGTCGGTATTGGAAAATATCACCTGTTCGCCGCCCAGGCTGCGTATGCGTGTGGTTTTTATCCCTATATACTCAACGGTACCCATAAAGTCGCCTATAATTATAAAATCCCCTATTTTGAATGGGCGGTCAAACACTATAGAAAAATAACTGAAGAAATCTTTTAGTAGCGCCTGCGCGGCTATAGCCACCGCAATGCCGCCTATTCCCAATCCGGCAATCAGCGTAGAAACTTTATAACCAAGATTATCTAAGAGGATTATAACCGCCAGAACCCAAATCAGATATTTAACTACCCATAACAGACCTTCAAAGCTGCGCACCACCGTAGGATCTTGCTTATTTTTAGCAAGATATATGTTAATACCCCAACCGGCAAGCATAACCACTATGCGGGCGGCAAAAAAAGTGATGATAATCATCTCCAGCGCGTTGATCAGGGCATCGGCGCCGGAAGGTAATTTTAATATCTTGGCGCTTACATAGAAGCAGCTGACGTATAATGCCGGCAGGGCGATCTTCTCAAGCGCCTTTATCAGGAAATCGTCGATTGTAGTGGCCGTCCTTTCCGCTAATTTTTTAAGGCGCTTTATGAAGAAGCGGATAACCACTCTAACAAACAGCAGGCTCACGGCCAGCGCTGACAAAGCAACAATATAATCAAAAACACGATTGCCGAAAAATACCCGTTCCATAATATTTAGATCCATTTTGCCTCCTATTAAAAAAGCCGCCATCTGATTTTTTATCAGATGGCGGCCCGACCATCAATGATCCTCCGGGGATATTCCCCCAGACCCGTAGATAGCTTACTCCTTTTCCGTCATGTTTGCAAGCAATTCCGGATATATATCTTTTTATTCGGTCTTTTCCGGCCCCTCTTCCTCCGCCGCGTATCCGGGCGGCGTCTTATGCCACTCATATCCGTTGACCGCATCATCGTACCCGCGTTTAAAGAGTCTTTGCATCTCCTTTTTATCGAATAACTCTTTTGGGTCAGGCTTAAAATCAGACGGAATATACGCTAAATTGAAATCCAGGCCTCTTTTCTTCGCTGTAGCATAGAGCCTGTAGATGTCCCCATTGTTCGCCGCAGCCACCACCGTATCAAGAGAACGCACACTTATACCTACCAGATCGTCTTTTACCTGCTGCCTGATCGGCGACATATAACTGTTGCTCAAAATATAGATCTGCGGCCTGTATTTTGAGGGATCGACGCCAAAGAGTTTAGCTGCTCCTTCCATATTTTTCGTCAGCCGGTTTATATAAAAGACTCCTCTTATTGTTCCGCCATCGACATGCATCTCATCATAAAGCTCACCGGTTACGTCAGAAACCTTAAAATGCACCGGAGAAAACGTCATTGGCAGCGAGCATGAGGCTAAAAGTATCTTTCTGAACATCAGAAGCGAATCGGAGCCGCCCTTACAAGCCAGCGCTCCCATGTCCCAGACGACAAATTCCTGCGCGTCAAGATTTACGGTCCCCACAAATAGCCTGCGGCCGCGCTTGTGTTCTTCGGCGACTTTTGTCATCAACTTTCCGTCTACGATTGCCGAGATCTTTTTGGCCAGCGGAGCGGAACTAAAGAGAGAATCCCCTAACATGATGCTGAAAAAGTTTTTTTGTCTCATTATGTCTTTGGTTGACATTGTGGTAAAAAATCTTTCAAGCGCCACATCATACTCTTTTCCTACAAACGTATATAAAGCAATGATCGACCCGCTGCTAACTCCTGTGATTATCTTGAAGAGCGGCCGTGAGCCTTCTTCAGACCATCCTTTTAATAGCCCTGCGCCATAGGCGCCGTTAGCCCCGCCGCCTGAGATAGCCAGCACGGGATATATCTTTACGCCGGACCCACTCGAGGGATAAGCATCTTTATCTTCCTGTTTAAATGAATCGACCAGGCTCTTCTGCATAACGATAGGATCGGGGTTGTCTATATCGGTGCGGATATCCGGCATGCCGCTAATCGTGACTTTTCCGTCAAAGTCTAAGGGGACCGCATTCCGCGGACGCAGAGTAGCGCAACCCTGGATCGATAGCACTGCCATCAAAAAAATAATTGCTAGAATTCTTGACGTCCATTTTTTTATTACGGCTCCCATGCGTTAATCTCCTTCTTATTTTATTCGTTTCATTAAAACTATTTATTAAAACCGTCTTTTAAAATAATATCAGATAGATTCCGGGCAATCAGCTTATTGCCCTTGTCCGTGCAATGCCCGAAGTCTCCGCCAA
>JAQUSE010000064.1 GCA_028715235.1 Candidatus Omnitrophota bacterium
GTAAGGGACGAACGTCACGAACGAATCAGTCTCCAGGACAAGCCGGGCCTTTTCCGACAATTCCTGTTTCAGGATGCCGCAGAACATGCATTCGCCGGTGATATCGCTGTATCTGGTCGCCTGCTCGACGCGAGTCCTGATAGCGGGCGGCACTATCGGGGTGGCAACGAGCTGGGAATGGGCGTGCGCCTGGGAGCTGCCTGCCTGCGCTCCGTGGTTCTTAAAGATTATTATGGACTCGATGCCGCCCATGCGCTGGATAGCCTCATAACGGTCCTTATACATCCTGATGATGTCGAAAACCTCCTCGTCCTTCATAAAAGGTATGGTCATGTTATGGCGCGGGTGCTCTACCAGGACCTCGTGGACGCCGAAACCGTTGATAAAGTGGTGCGGGCCGTCGAGCGTCCGCGTCCTCTCCAGCGCCGGGGAGAGCGCCGGGAACTTATTGTATACCGCGCGCACCTTCCAGCTTGAGCCGTCCTTTACGCGAAACGTCTCGTCTTTACAGTCTCCTTCGTTGCCGGCGCAGAACGGGCAAGCCGCCTCATATGCAGGAAGCTCGACGGCAACGCCTTTGGCCTTTTTGAAGTCCGAAGGCCGCTTAGCCCTTTCACGCGCTATTATCACCCAGTCGCGCGATATCATGTTATATCTTAATTCCGACATCCATTACCTCCAGCGCCTTTTATTGTTCGAGAGAGCAATGGTTTCTTATAGGCGAATCGAGAACTTCTTCATATCGGTTCTTCTCGACCCTTCGACTTCGCTCAGGGTCGATACCGAGCTTTTGTCGAGGTATCGACGCGCCAGAGTTAAATTAGAGCTTGCTCGAAGAATAAATGGTGCTACTTCTTGAATAGCGATTTTAGCGAATTGATCGTATCGTTGATGTCTTCGCTCTGTCCGGAGGCGTCCGCCGAAGATACCCCTTCCGCGTTTTTGTCGCCGCTGCCCTTATTGATCAGCTTTTTCAACGCGTCGATCCCCTTTTTCTTTAACTTCTCCCCAATGTCGGTGATATACGGCTTCACAAGCTTCATGAGCGACTCCTGGAAACCGCCGAATTCCGGCTTCTCGACTGTGCCGGTAATATTGAATTTCAGTTCCGCGGGATTTATCATATTAAGCGCGTCGATTATCACTCCGACAGGCACAATGCCGACGGCCGTCGCGCCGGCGCCTTTCTGTTCCAGCAGATGGTTCTTCAGCTTTATATCATTGCGTGAATCTATGGAGTCGCCGCGTATGTTTGTCTTCGACCTCATCGTAAGAGCGCCCTTTTTTACCTTAACGGGTAATGAATCCTCATAAATAAACCGGACCGCGTCGAGGTCGATGTCATCGAGCTCGACGTCAAGGCGGACATTCCCGGACGGCGCGCCGGAGCCTTTAGAGAAGAAGATATTGAACTTGCCGGCGGATGATCCTCCCCTATTTACAACGCCTCTAAATTCCACAAGGTCCAGGGCCATCCCGTTCTCCGGGTCATACTTCAGCCCTCCCAGACGGACCTTCGCGCGCTCTACCTCTACCTTCTGTCCGCCTTCGGCTTCGATGTTAACGCGGCCGTTATCTATCGTAAGGTTCCTTATCTCGAAAAGATAGAGGTCCTTCTGCGTCTTGAAACGGACTAGCCTTCCTTTCGGAAGTTCTTCAACCGTCTTAGTCACCTTCCTGGCGCGGGCAGCCGCTTCCCTGGCCTTCTCCCGGGCCTCCCCGGAAGAGCGGCTCTTCACCATCTCGCATGCCTTACCAAACCAGTCCTTCTTCTTCATGGCAAGCTGCCACGCGCTCTCGCCGGGCGCGGCCTCTTTCTTCGCCAGCCGCTCGACATTAAAAGAACCGTCAGGCTCGCCGACCAGGTCTATCTCCGCGCCGCTCATGCGCATGTTCGAGAAGACGATCTGCCGCCTAAGTAGCGCTAACGGGCTTATGCCGACCGAGACATCGTCCGCCTTCGCGATACGCACATCCTTATTATCGGGGTCAAATACCTTAAAATCGTTTATGGTGACCGATAACGTAAGCGGCCAGAAATTCGCCTTACCTATATGTATAGCGGCGTCATGCTTATTTATCTCGGACACAAGGAACGAGGTGACTGCCGGGCTCACGATGAGCCCCACCCCGAAATGGAATATCAGAAGCGCGGCTATTATCATAATAATACCGGGTATATTTACATGCCGCAGAGTTTTTTTCGGCGCCGCTCCGGGGCCGGCGGCTCCGGCGGCCCGCTTCCTTCCCGATATCCGCGCCATGAACGCCGAATTTCTGATCCTATCCAGATACTTCGCGTTTATAACAGCGCTTATCTTTTTTGAAATGAGGTAAACCGGAACGAAAAGCGCGGCCGAAACGGCAAGCCCTCCGGCAACAAGCGTATTATTTATATCCAAATACGCTATGACGGGCATGTGTGTTATCAACCTCCACATCCCGGCAAGATAATCGGCGCCTGCCAGCAGATATGTACCGACGCTTTCTGTAAGCCTGCTTGCTCCCATAAGATATACGGCCTTGAATAGCGGCAGGGCAACCAGCGTCGACATCCGGTTTATCCTGAAGACAAGGAAGAATACCATAAGGAGGAGCGCAATAGGCCCGTTCAACGGGATGAAGCCGAGAAACATCGCCAGGCATACCCCGAGGGCCATTTCGCGCGGAGAGATGTTTGCCTGCAGGAATCTCATCACCTTTAACGGCATATTAATATATGAAAACATCGATAACGTCCTCTTTTTTATTCAATCTAAATCTCACTCGCCATGCTGCGGAGCATCTTTGGCCAGTGACGCCAGGACAAGGGCAATGACACTGAGCAATACGCCGAATGCGAACGCCCCGCGGAACCCTGTTATCGCTATATCCGGGTGTTCCCGGACCTCCGCGAACAGTATGTGCATCTTTGCCGCGTTGAAAAGGATTATCTGCGAGGTTATGAGGACCAGGACGGCCAGGCCCATGGACGATCCGGCATTCGCGCATATCTTATAGACGCCGGAGCCGACGCCATGCCTGCCTGCCGGCACATGGCCCATGACAAGCTT
The DNA here is from genome assembly GCA_028715235.1 of Candidatus Omnitrophota bacterium. Taxonomy (GTDB): domain Bacteria; phylum Omnitrophota; class Gorgyraeia; order 2-01-FULL-45-10; family 2-01-FULL-45-10; genus JAQUSE01. Next base: position 3,054 of record JAQUSE010000064.1, read on the forward strand.
GTTGTTCGGCGCTATGAAGAGGCCCATTCCCATCCCCAGGAATAGCAACGCCAGGGCTATAAGCGCATCCGGCGAATTTTGCCCCACGAAAGAAAGCATTATGAAGGCGACCAGGATCAGGGCCGCTCCGGCAACGCATATCCTGCGGCAGCCCATGCGGTCCGAGAGGATCCCGGCAACCGGGGCAATAAGCATCATTAGTACGGAAGGGAATGTCATGATTAAACCCGCTTTTGCGATATCCAGGCTCCTTACCATTTCAAGATAAAAAGGGAACAGGAAGATGAAGCCTATAACCAGGGCCATGACGAGGAACAGGGCGCCGACGCTGAAAGTGAAATCGAGGTTTTTGAAAAGCTTGAGGTCCAACAGCGGCGCGGGCGCCGTCTTTTCCCTGAAGAAAAAAACGGCGAACAATATTAGCGACGCGGCCGCGAACGAAAATACCGCGAGATGGTCGAAGACCGGCTTCGACATGGAATTGACCGCGTAGAGAAGGGCGCCGAGGGCGAAAAACAGCAGCGCCGCGCCGGGAAGGTCAAACCTCTTTTCGGCGGGCGGGATGTGTTTCCACGGCAGGACTTTCAAGGACAACAGGACGACAAAGATGCCCGCGGTGATGGAGAATACAAAGTTGTAACGCCAGTTAAGGACGCTGTTGATGTAACCGCCCAGAAGCGACCCGGCAACCATGCCGAAACCCTGGAACATGGCATACAACCCGAACGCCCTGCCTCTTATGTTTTGCGGCAAAAACGCGGTGATGAGCACTATCTCCATCGGGCTGTAGACCGCCTGCCCGCACGACTGGAACGTGCGCGCCAGGAGAAGCGTGTGGAACGTCGGTGAGATCGCGCACAGGAAGCCGCCGACGGCGAATCCGCTAACGCCGACCAGGAATATCTTTTTGTAGCCGACGATGTCGGCCAATTTGCCGAAACCGAGAAGCAGACTCGTTATTATCAAGAGGTATATTGTGGGGAGCCACGCTACATCGATCAATCTTACCTTGAAATGGCTGGCTATAACAGACAGAGAAATGTTCAGGCTTGCGTAGTCATAAGTCACGAGGAAACCGACGAGGCAGATGATGACGATAACTAGCAGCTGCTTTTTTTTATCTTCTATGACGTATTCGTCTGCCAATGCTACCTCGCTTCTTTGCTCGAGTAATGACAAATCTATGATAGTAGGGGAGGTTTAAACCTACCCTACACCGGAAGCGATGAGGACCGTTACGTTATTCTTCAGAACCTCTATAAATCCGTTTCGGTCCGAATTGAATATCTCGCGATCGCCCGATTCTTTTTTTACTGTGATCCTGCCGGAGCGCAGATTAGCTATTAACGGCGCATGGTCGGCCAACACTCCCATGAAGCCTGATTCGGAAGGAACGACCAGGGAAACGGCCCTGCCTTCATATACGACCTTTTCCGGAGAGAGTATGGTGAGGTTGAACGGTTTTGCCATTAGATAAGCCTTACGCTTTCAGCTGTTTGCCTTTTTCGATTGCCTCTTCGATAGTGCCGACCATATAGAACGCCTGCTCGGGAAGGTCGTCGAGCAAGCCCTCTATTAGCATCTTAAAACCTTTTATCGTGTCCTCAAGCTTCACATACTTGCCTTTAGTCCCGGTGAACTCCTCCGCGACGAAGAAAGGCTGGGAAAAGAATTTCTGTATCTTGCGCGCGCGGGCAACGATCAGTTTGTCGTCTTCTGAAAGCTCGTCTATACCGAGTATCGAGATGATATCGCGAAGGTCCTTATAACGCTGGAGGACCTTCTGGACGCCGACGGCGGTATTGTAATGCTCCTCGCCGACGATCTTCGGGTCCATGATGCGCGATGTGGATTCGAGCGGATCGACGGCAGGGTATATGCCGAGCTCCGATATCTGCCTCGAGAGGACCATGCACGCGTCGAGATGGGAGAATGTAGTCGCCGGAGCCGGGTCGGTGAGGTCATCCGCCGGGACATATACCGCCTGGACGGACGTTATGGAACCGCGTTTCGTAGATACGATACGTTCCTGGAGCTGCGCCATCTCCGAGGCGAGGCTCGGCTGGTAGCCGACGGCCGACGGCATCCTGCCTAAGAGCGTCGAGACCTCCGAACCGGCCTGGACGAACCTGTATATGTTGTCGATAAAAAGAAGGACGTCCATACCCGCTTCGTCGCGGAAATACTCGGCCATCGTGAGCGCCGAGAGGCCCACGCGGAACCTGGAGCCCGGCGGTTCGCTCATCTCGCCGAATACGAGAGCCGTCTTCTTTATTACGCCGGACTTGTTCAGTTCAAGCCAAAGCTCATTTCCCTCTCTCGTCCTCTCGCCCACACCCCCGAATACCGATACGCCGCCGTGTTCGGAGGCAATATTACGTATTAGTTCCATCACTATAACGGTCTTTCCCACACCGGCGCCTCCGAAGAGCCCTATCTTGCCGCCTTTCGGATATGGCGCCAGCAGGTCTATGACCTTCAGGCCCGTCTCAAGCATCTCCGAGACAGGCACCTGTTCCTGGAACGAGGGCGGCTGCCTGTGTATGGGGGCGCGTTTATCAGGATGCGCGACCGGCCCCAGATCGTCCGTAGTATCGCCGAGCATGTTGAATATGCGGCCTATCGTCTGTTCTCCTATCGGAACCGTGATCGGAGAGAGCGTATCCCTGGCCTTCATACCCCGCGCGAGCCCGTCGGTCGGCCCGAGAGCGATGCAGCGGGCCGTAAAATTCCCCGTAAGCTGTTCCACCTCGAGCGTCAAATTAATGGACTTCTCCTTATCCTCGACCTTGATGGCGTTCAATATCTGCGGCGCCTCTCCCTCCGGAAAGACTATATCGACTATCGGCCCTATTACCTGTATTATCTCACCATATGCCATATGAAGCTCCTATCCAAGCTTTGGCTGAATCCCGCCCCCAGCTGACTCCAGGCGGGATGAAGCTCCTGTTCAGTCTCTCAGCACTTCGGCGGCGGACGCGATCTCGATCACCTCTCTGGTGATCGAGGCCTGCCGCGCTTTATTCCTCATCAGCGTAAGCGTGTCGATGAATTCGTCCGCGTTGTCGGTCGCGGCCTTCATCGCGATCATGCGGGACGAGTGCTCCGACGCGAACGCGTCGAGGAGCGTAAGGCGCAGCTTTTCCGATATATACGCCGGTATAAGCGAATCGGCGGCGGCCCTGATATCAGGCTCTACCAGGTACTCGAGCCCCGCTTCATTTTTCGTATATTCGATGTTCAGGATCTTCTGCACCTTTATCTTGTAACGCAGCATAGAATTGAAATGCGTATGCGCGGTATAGACCTCATCGACGATATTGTTGAGGAACATGGCGATAAGGCCGTCGGATATATCTTTCGACGCTTCATACGAATATTTTCCGTGCAGCCCGACGTAATATCCGCTTATCTCGAAACCGCGAGCCTTAAAAAAATTATATCCTTCCTTCCCTACCAGAACCAGCTTCACCTTGTCTTTATCATACGCTCTCATGAACTCCCCGCACGAGCGCATTACGGCGTGGTTGTATGTGCCGCATAGCCCGGTATCCGATGTCATCACGCAGAGGGCTATGCTGCCGCCCCCCGGACGCTTCTCGAGCAGCGGATGGCTGACCTCCGTGCCTGACGCGAGCAGGTCGTTCAATATCGTCTCCAGTTTATTAAAATACGGCCGTGACTGGAATAGCGTCGACCTGACACGGTTCAATTTCGCCGCGGAGATCATCTGCATGGCCCGCGTTATCTTGCGGGTAGACTCGACGCTGCGGATCCTGCGTTTTATATTCTGCAAGGATTGGATCATACCTTATACTCTGCTTTGAACTCTTCCTTAAATTTCGTTATCGCGCTGTTGAGCCTGTCCATAAGTTCGGGGGCGAGCTCGCCCTTCGATTCTATCTGTATCTCGATGTCGGGATGCAGACTCTCCATATATTTATAAAAAGCTATTTCAAATTTACGCAAGGCGGCGACGGGCAGGTCGTCCAGGAAACCGTTAGTCCCCGCGTACAGGATCATGACCTGCTTAGAAAGCGGGAGCGGCTCATATTGCCCCTGCTTCAACAGCTCTACCATCCGCTCGCCGCGCGAGAGCTGCGCCTGCGTCGTCTTGTCGAGCTCAGAACCGAACTGCGTAAAGGCCGCGAGCTCCCTGTATTGGGCCAGGTCGAGGCGGAGTTTTCCCGCCACCTGTTTCATCGCCTTCTTCTGGGCGTTGCCGCCCACCCTGGAAACGGAAAGGCCCACGTTGATGGCCGGGCGGATGCCCGCGTAGAAAAGGTCGTTCTCCAGATATATCTGGCCGTCAGTTATCGAGATGACGTTCGTGGGTATGTAGCTCGTGATGTCGCCGGCCTGCGTTTCTATTATAGGAATGGCCGTAAGCGAGCCGCCTCCATGTTTATCGGTTAATTTCGCGGCGCGCTCCAATAGACGCGCGTGGAGATAGAATATATCGCCGGGATACGCCTCCCTGCCCGGCGGGCGCCTTAATAACAGAGAGAGCTGCCTGTATGCCTGGGCATGCTTGGAGAGATCATCGTAAATGACAAGCGCATGCTTGCCCGAATACATCAACTCTTCGCCGATGGCGGTGCCGGCATACGGCGCCAGATATTGAGAGGTAGCCGCCGCGCGGGAT
>JAQUSE010000065.1 GCA_028715235.1 Candidatus Omnitrophota bacterium
GTAAAATTCGAGCGCCTCCGCGGCGGCGTCGTTGAGAATAGAAGCATCGATTGTTATAATCGCCTGTTCGATGAGCCCTTCAGGCGGGTAGAAGATCCTTCTCCGTGGGGCCTGTCGGTCCCGGAAAACTACAGGAAGAAGCTGAAAAAACATATATACATGTTGAACAAACTTATCCCGGAGCATATCGGCAGTTTTTGCGATATAAGCGCGGGGAGCGGCAGGTTTTCCTGGGAGATCGCCGTCAAGTCGAAGACGGCAGTTTTGTGCGATATCTCGGTCGACTCAGTTTGCTATCTCACTAAGAAATCCATAGAGAAAAAAAGGACAAACATATTTATTGCGAGATGCGATTATCTTAAGCCACCTTTCAAAAAGGATATCTTCGACGTTGTTTTATGTAACGATACGCTGATCTCCGGCCGGGATCACGAAAAAAAGCTTTTGGCGGCTATCTATGATGTATTGAGGCCGGGAGGATCGGCGATCCTGGACTTTGCATACCTGTATCACAGGGGTTTCTGGCACTTGCCGCATAGCGTAGCCTATTCCAGGAGAGAGATGATCGATATGCTGGAAGAGACGGGATTCCGCGTCGACAAATATCTTCCTCTATACCACGAACTATCCAATGACCCGGAAGAAAAACGCGTTACGTCGAAATTGTTGAAATGTATATTGCCTCCGACCAGATATATATTCAGGGTATTTAAATGAAGATACTGCTTGTCCATAATTTTTACAAGACCTCCGCCCCTTCAGGAGAGAATATAGTATTCCAGAATGAGCTGGCCCTGCTGAATAAAAAGGGCGTGAAGGTGGTTACCTATTGCCGGCACAACGATGAGATAGGCGGCTACAAGAAAAGGCTCCATACAGCCGCAAGTGTTATATGGTCGCGCAGGACTTATAGAGAGCTGAGGCTTTTAATAGAGCGGGAAAAGCCGGATGTGGCCCATTTTCATAATATATGGTACCTGGTATCTCCGTCGGCGTATTACGCTTGCAAAGACGCGGGTGTCCCGGTCGTCCAGACCGTACATAACTTCAGATTTTTTTGCGCTAACGGCATCTTTGTAAGAAAAGAAAAGGTATGCACGCTGTGCCTTGGCAAGCTTCCCTGGAGGGGCGCGCTATGCGGATGCTGCGAATCTCCCTGGATACGCACCTTGCCGGCGGTCTTTTCGGCCGTATTCCACAGGTTGCGAAAGATCACCGATAAAGGCATAGACGCGTACATAGCGCTTGGGAACAATGCCAGAGAGAGATTGATAAATTGCGGCATATCTCCGGATAAGATATCGGTAAAAAGCAATTTTGTACATGGAATTCCCGCATCGGACGAAGACAGTGATCCCTACCTGTTGTTTGCCGGAAGACTCAATAAACGTAAAGGGACGGATACTTTAATGGAGGCTTTGCGTATCCTTAAGGTCGAAAGAGGGATAGACGCGCCCGTCAAGATCGCCGGCAACGGCCAGGCAAAAGATTCTATTGAAAAGGCGATAAAGAATAACGGCCTTTCAGCGGTGGAGTTATTGAATAATGTGAACCACGATGAGATGCTTAGGATAATGCAGAAAGCGAAATGCGTCATAGTGCCGTCAAGGTGGTTCGAGATGCACCCGACGGTGATAATCGAAGCGTTCAGCATGGGGAAGCCCGTAGTGGGATCGCGCATCGACAACATCAGCGAAATGGTGAGCGACGGCAAGACCGGCCTGTTATTTGATATGAATGACCCGCATGATCTTGCCTCAAAGCTTGAAAAGATCATCACAGATGATAAGGCATGCATGGAGATGGGGCGCTCCGCACGCAGAGAATACGAAGAGAGATTTTCTCCGGATGTAAATTATAAGATCCTTGTAGACATATATAGTAAAGTAATAAACAGGGGTAAGGATGGATAAGGAAAAGATACTGGATATTTTAGTCGATACCCGGGCGCCGGAAGACGTTTACATGGAATTGACTACAGCCATAAGGCGAAAAGATAAAAAAGTCGTGTCTACCATAAACCCTAACGCGGCTGTAGTGACTCTGCGGGACGGCCTGTTCAGGAAAGCCATGCTCGACTCCGAAATAGTCATTCCTGACGGGCTCGGCATCGTTATGGCCTCAAGATTCCTGGGGGGGATGATAAAAAGGAGGTTCACGGGATCGGATCTCCTTGCCGGGCTCAGCGATTTTCTAAATAAGAACGGTAAAAACAGATATTTTTTTTACGGATGCACCGACGATGTCCTGAAAAAGCTCTCGGACAAGGTAGGCAGGGAATTCCCCAACATCGAAATAGCGGGGTCTTACGCTCCTCCATTCGGAGATTTCAGCCAAGAGGAGAATGAAAAATCTATAAAGCTTATCAATAGCGCCAATCCCGATGTTCTATGGGTCGCCATGACCGCTCCTAAACAGGAGAAGTGGGTATATGAGAACAGGGATAGGCTGAACGCTAAAGTAATAGCGTCTATAGGCGCGGCCTTCGATTACTATGCCGGCACGAAGAATAGGGGCCCCGTATTTTTGCAGTGGATCGGGCTTGAGTGGCTCTTCAGGTTCTTCAGAGAACCCCGAAGGATGTGGAAAAGGAACCTGGTCTCGACGCCCGTATTTATTTACCATGTTCTGAAGGCGCGGCTTAAGTAAAAAACAGGCGGTATTTGTATTTGATTTAAACGCACATTATGATATACTCTTAACGAGACATCGCTAATCATATGACAAAATCACGGCAAACATCACGAAACAGTCTTTTTATCTTTTTAATCCTGGCGGCTGCCGGATCGATTATGTTATCGCCGGGATCCGCATATGCGGCCTCCGACAAGTCCGCGCTTGACGAAAGCGTGCGCTATCTGGAAGCGCCCAAAGACGGCGAGGCTTTCGGTCTTCTGCAGGAAAAGAGGTTCAGGTGTAGCTTTAACGCGGAAGAGAGATACGACGACAACATCTACCTCACCAAAGACGCGACGATTGACGATTTTATAACGACGCTGAGCCCCTCAGCGACTTTTTATTACGGCAATTCCGACAGCCTCTTCTATACCTCCTATAACGCGGACATTTTTCTATATGGAAAAAAGAATAAAGAGAACCGTATCAACCAGGCCGTAGAAGCGCGCATGGAGCTCGCCAGGAACGGCCGCATAAAATTCAGGTTTAGCGATACCTTCCGCCCGACCTCGGATCCGGCGACGAGCGAGACGAATGATTTTGTAAAAAGGATAGCTAACGGTTTTGACGCGACTATGCGATGGGACGCGAGCGAGAAGACCTCGCTCGAGTTAAGTTATGACCAGGTACTGCAGCATTATATCAATGAGTCATACCGGGACTACAGTTATTTCGAGCACAGGTTCTCCCCGATACTGTACTGGCATAATTCGCCCAAGTTGTCGTTTACCGGAGAGTATAATCTGGGAATCATCGATTATTACGAGGGTCTGAATTACAGCTCGATATTCCAACAGGCTCGCGCAGGCGTCCAGGGAAAGCTGACGGCGAAGTCGACCGTATACCTTAAGGCCGGCTACCAGTACCGTTATTATGAATCGACCGCCAGGAAGAACACTCAGGGCGCCGTAGCCGAAGCGGTCTACGATTACCTCCTTTCGCAAAAGACCACAGTGCAGATCCTGGCGTCGTATGACATAAATGAATCGGTATACGAAGACGTCGGATATTTCAAAAGCGCCAATGCCTACCTTTCGGTAAATCACGATATCTCCAATAATCTTGTCGCCCGCGGAAGCGTGTTTTATGTCAGAAGCGACTACCCGCAGGAGACCGTTACGTCAACCGGAGAGATCAAGAAGAGGACCGACAACCTGCTTGGGTTTAACGTGAGGGCGACCTACGACATAAAGAGTTGGCTTGCCGCTTATGTAGAATATCAATATAAATTCAAGGTCTCGAATTTCAGGGACATCGAATACGGAAACAGCAGGGTATCGGGCGGCGCTAAGTTGAGCTTTTAATATGAAAAAGATCCTCGAGGTTGTTTTTTTCCTCCTTGTGGCATTATCATTAAATCAAATAGCATATCCGGACGAGAAACCTGTCTCATCTCAAAGCGGCCCGGGCGGATCCTATAAGATCTCGGCCGGGGATACCCTGAGCATACAGGTCTATGAAGAGCAGGACTTAAGCGGCGAATTTGAAGTGAAAGAGGACGGGACGATCACCTACCCGCTTTTAGGCGCGGTAAAGGTGGCCAGGCTCAATAAGTCGGACGTAGAGAACGAGATCACAAGACTCCTCGCGCAGGACTATATCGTAAATCCATACGTCCACGTCAGCGTGAAGACGTATCACCAGAGGAACGTGCTGGTGCTGGGGTGCGTACAAAAGCCGGGGTCGTATCCCTTTCCCCAGGACAAGGACGTCACCCTTCTGGAGGCTATATCCCTGGCCGGAGGCTTTACCGGTTACGCGTCCATAGGGGGTACGAGGATAGTCAGGGCAGGCGCTGACGGCAAGAAGATATCGATGGATCCGAAGATAGATAATATAATAAACGGTAGGCAGAAAGACGTGACTCTCAAACCGGACGACCTGGTTTATATTCCTGAAAGGCTCTTCTGATATGCGAAGCGCGGGATTTGGGGTGATGACGCAGGAACAGGAATTCGATCTAAAAAAATACCTGTATATAATATACGTCAAGAGATGGATCCTTATCTCCGTCATGGCGATCGTTATGTTCCTGGACGTCGTCTTTACATTCAAGCAGATCCCCATATACCGCGCCACATCGCTGGTACTTATAGAGAAACCCCAGATGTCGCTTTCCGCCGGCAATACGAGAGAAGCCATAATGCCGGCGATAGGATGGCAGGATTATTACTTTACCCAATATGAAATATTGAAGAGCAAGGCATTATTGAAAAAGGTAGTCAAGGCGCTCGATCTCGGGTCGCTTAAAGATTTCAAGGAGGGGTTTCCCGAAAACGCGCTCGGAGATATCGTGATAATCGAACCGATAAAGAACGCGCGGCTCGTCAAGATAAACGTGGACTACAAGGATCCGCAAATGGCCGCCAGGATAGCCAATACCCTGGTAGGCCTTTATATAGAACAGAATATCGAGAGCATGCTCTTTATGTCGAAGGAGATATTGAGGGCCTTCCCGAAAGACGCCCGGGAGATAGAGAGCCATACTATATACGGGCAGTTGAAAGAGCTTTCAAAAGAAGAATCCATGGACAGCCTCCCTTCGATAGTGCAAAACCAGACCCTGCAAAAATTAAGAAGCGATAGGATAGGGATAGAGTCTGAGCTGGCTAATCTGAGCAAGCGTTATAAGGATAAGCACCCGAAGATAACGGCCCTGAATACCAAACTTAAATTCATCAACGATGAGATGAAGGCCGAGACGGCCAGGATAATGTCCAGCCTTCGAGCCGACCTGGCCGGCAGGCTCCAGGCGAACAATATAAGGGTCATCGATTACGCCGAGATCCCGGGAAAGCCGGTGAGGCCGGAGAAGACGAAGAACATCTTAATAGGGTTTTTACTGTCGGTCTTTATGGGCCTGGGGCTGATATTCCTGACCGAGTATCTTGACGATTCCGTGAAGAGCCAGGAAGACGTTGAAGAAAAACTGAAACTGCCGTATCTGGGAGATTTCCCCGTGCTCAAGAATACCCCTCCGGCATCCAAATTGAACGAGGATTTTAACGAAATAGACAAAGACCCGGGCGCATCCGATTCGATAAGGGGCATAAAGACGAATATAATATTTTCGGCTCCGAAGGACGAACTGAAGACGGTGCTTTTTACAAGCACCCTCCCGAAGGAAGGCAAATCCCTCACCGCAGGCTATACGGCTTTCCTTCTTGCCAAGAGCGGTTACAAGACCCTGCTCCTGGACGCCGACGTAAGGAAGCCGCGCGCGCATACCCTCCTTAATATGAATAAGACGCCCGGCCTGGTGAACATCCTTGTAGAAGGCGCTTCGATAGAGGAAGCGATAAGGAAGACCCGTTATGACAATATGTTCCTCATGCCAAGCGGCTCCAAAACACCAAACCCGTTGGAACTTTTAAGTTCCGACAGGATGCAGACGCTTCTCAATGAGCTATCCCTGAAGTTCGACAAGATAATCATCGATACGCCGCCTTGTTTTAACATATCCGACGCTGTCGTCCTGTCAAAGATCGTCAACGCTACCGTGCTGGTGACTAAATACGGAACGGTAAGCGTAAAGGTCCTGGAAAAGGTAAGGGACAAGTTTCTCGCCATAGGGTCGAGGGTCGCCGGGATGATAATAAACTTTTCACAGATGGAGAAGAGCTCTTACTACAAGTACAAATATTACCACAAATATTACAAGGATTACTACTCGTCGGGGAGCGACGACGCGCCCCCAAAAAATCAAAAAGCAGCGTGGCCGATTGCTCAATAGATCGATATCATTAACCCTTACCTTTATAATATTCTTCGCGCCGCTCGCCTTCGGTTCCGTCCACGTTTGGTCCGGCACGCTGCTAGAACTGTCCATAGCGCTCCTCTTTTTCCTCACCGTATTAAGATCCATCAAAGAAGGCGCCGTTTATTACCGGAAGAGCGTCCTTAATATCTTCTTCCTGGCATTCGCCGCATGCCTCTTTTACCAGCTATATTTCAAGACCACTCTATATCCTTATCAGACGTATCTTGCCCTCAAACTGCTGCTGGTCTATTTCGCGTTATTCGCGTCGGTTGCCGTCAATATAAGGAACAGGGATGACGCCGACCGTATCATATACAAGATAATAACGGCCGGATCCGCGGTCTCCGTCCTCGGCATACTCCAACTTGTGACCGGCGCGGATAAGATATACTGGTTGAAAGAATTCCCGGGGAGGGATATTTTCGGAAGCTTTGCCTATGGAAATTATTTCGCGTGTTACGTATCCATGATATCGTTCATCGCCCTGGGCAGGCTCCTTGTTAGCGTCTATGAAGGCGCTCGAGTTTCGTGGGACCTGTCATTAAAACAGATGCTGGCAGCCATGCTGGAAAACGTTTTTAACAAGAAAACGCTGTTACTGGCCTGTTCTTTTGCCGTCATGGTCTCGTCCCTGTTCCTGTCCAAATCGCGGGCGGGGATGGCTTTCTTTATCGTCTCCCTCTCATTTTTCATTTTATTGTCGGCCCGGCAGAAAAAATGGAAATGCCTGGTATTTATCCTGTCCCTGGGGATATTCGTCTCTTATCTTTTATTGAACTGGATAGATCTCGGACGGGCTGTAAGGGAGCTCGGCACATTATATTCGTATGACTTGTCGGCTGACAGATTAAAATTATATGTCAGCGCGTCCGGGATCCTGGGCGACTACCCGCTCACGGGGATAGGCCTGGGCGCGTTTTCGCTGGTCTTTCCTTACTATATGGCCAATCCCGGAACGGATTTTTACAGGTATCTCCATAGCGACCTGCTGCAGTTCGCGATAGAGATAGGGCCTCTCTGCGCCGTTATCGCGCTATTACCGCTCGTTATTTTCCTTATAATGCTTTCATTAAATACGAAACGCGCGCGGGATCTTTATTATCATTATATCGGCATCAGCGTCCTTACGGCATCCTTTTACCTGTTACTGCATAATTCGGTAGATTTTTGTATGCACGCCAACGCCATATCATCGCTTTTTATCATTATCCTGGCGTTGGCGGCTTCAACGATCCGCCCCGGA
>JAQUSE010000066.1 GCA_028715235.1 Candidatus Omnitrophota bacterium
CTATGTCATTGGTAACCTTTTCTTTTTACGCCATTTTGTGATTATGCTCTTTTTGTGCTTCAGTACCATGACATGCGAGATGTCCATCTGGGCTGCCGCCTCCCGCACAGTATGCCCTTTCAACAGGTAAGAGAGCACAGCCCTCTCTTTATCGGTCAGGCCGAGCCCCCTGATCTCATCGACGGTAAGCTCGCTCTCTATCCGTGACCCCGGGGTTTCTCTCTTATCCTCCAGTATATCGCCTAAAGTCAACCCTTCGGGGGTCACAAGCTCATCGATGCTTGAGAAGACGACCTTGGGCCTTCCTTTTCGCAGAAAATTCTGTATATGGAATTCGCACCCCTTGATGACGTATGATTCATTTATACCTATGGGAAGGCCGTTAGCGTAATGCTGCCACAGGTAGATACACATCTCCTGATACAGGTCCTCCTCGTCGTAATAGCCAAGGAGGAGATGTTTGCGCGCGATAAACCTTAGCGCGGGCGTTATCTTTTCCAGCAGTACCCTGAAATACATGGATCACCGTCCCTGAAAATAAAAAAGCCCTTTCCGGCGTTTTCTTCGCCGAAAAGGACGTCCCTCTGCCTTGTCCTCCTAATAAGCTCTACCTCGCGCTTACTATCATATTAAGTTTACCACAAATGTGGCAAATGTCAATAAATAATCATTATTCCCTTAATCATTATTCCCGCTATCGGTCAGGAAGTAACCAGCTTTGTGACCAATACGGACATCTTGATATCTGCGGAACTCTTTTCTTTCAGGGAGATGCGCACTTTTTCCGCGCGCAAAAGCTGGAGTGAATTATTCAGGTTATGCAGGAACTTGACAATAGACTCTTCAGTGCCTTCCGCTTCCACTTCAACGCTGTACTGTCTATAGCTGCCTATTGTCCTGGACGGCTGAGGCTTCATATCCGAAACGGACAAGGACGACATCCTGGCTAACCCTTCTATCTCGCCCAGCATCCTCGCTATATCTTCCTCGTCGGATGGCGCCTTTTTTATATGTTGTATATATTTCTGGTATTCAACCGATACGGTATCTTTCTGCTCCATGTTGCGCAAAAGCGCGCTCAATTGCCGCACCGCCATCTTGCTTTCCCGGTCAAGCCGGCTGAACGTGCCTGCTATAGGAGAGACCACCAGCCTGTCCGTGAGTACCACAAGAACAAAGGCAAGGGCTATGAATAAGCCCATCCGCTCTTTCCCGGAAATTTTTTTTATAAATTCTATCATCGCAGCCTCTCGTATGAACAGACTATCTCGAATTCCGCGAACTCTCCCGACTGGTCTTTCTGGGTCGTGGTATACGTAGGTTTTACGCCGCTAAACATACGGGAACCTTCCAGCGTGGTAACGAATTTGAATATGTTCGACATTGCGCGCGCGCGTCCTTTCAGGACAACTTTCTGTTTTTCCTCTATGCTTATAAAGGTAAGGGATATGTCGGGCGGGGTAAGGTTCAGTATTTCTATAAACATGTCTATGGAAGAACCGTTGGCATCCAGCCTCTTTTCGATTAGGCCCATGCGCGTGCGCATCCTGTCTACCTCGTTCGCCCCGCTCTCGATCTGGCTTATCTTCTTCTTCAATTGCGCAAGGTAAGAATTTTTGTTGCTGATATTTGTCACGAGGATCATACAGGCCAGCATTATTATGGAAACGGACAATATGCCGGTAAACATAAGCTCCCTGCGCTTATTCTCCATCATCCTCCGGAGGCGTATATCCTGCGGCGTAAGATCAAGCTCTATATCATTATCCCTGACGGCGATCCCAAAAAGCGCGGATGTGGAGATGTTTTTATACCTGTCCTCATCGAACACAGCCATATCGCCGCTGAATCGCAGGTTCTTCCTGGGATCGGTAAACGAGGACGGTATATCCAGCCTGGAGCTTAGCGTCGTATCGAGATATTCGACATTCCCGGCGGCTCCGCTTAGGAGGATCTTCGAAAGTTTAACGTCCCTCTCCTCGTTTTGATACAGGCCCATGGAATGTTTCAGCTCTTCTATGAAGCTCTCCCGCCAATCCTTCTTTTCATCCGTCAGCTGGTTAGCGCCGATCAGGATATTCCTTGTGAACGACAGCCTTCCGTTCCGTATCACTATGAAATCGGAATAGTTGGAATCGACATCCAGCAATATAAAAGCCGGCGAATCGGGCTTCAGCTCTTCCGGATAAGCAGAACTTAACCAATTGTAAATACCTTCCGTGCTGAGCGCGACCCGGTCCGAAGATATGCCCGCCCCCTTCAGCGTCTCAAGGCGGTCAGCGATAATATTCTGCCGCACAATAACCAGCATCACCTTAGTGTAGCCTTCTTTCATACAACTTATTGTCTTATAGGCGGAGACTATCTCTTCCTTGGAATACGGCGTCTGTTTGATGGCCAGCAGACTCACCATTTCGTTTATCTCTTTCGGGTCCGTCGCGGGAAGTTCGAGTATCCTCACCGTAGCCAGATGCCTGGGTATATATGAGATAACGGAATGTTTATCAAGCTTCAGCAGACTGAAGATCTTTGAAATTGCCGCGGTCATAGAACCATCGATATCGGCGATTTTTTTAAAATCAAGCCTCGACACTATCCTGGATCCCGCCGGATACCGGTTTTCGGCGATCTTAAGCCAGTCGTTGCCTATTTCGATAACCACTATCGGTTTCCTGAGAGCAAACCGTTTAAATGCCATAAATTTCGGCAACCTGAATACCGGCAGCTTGTACTTTGTACCTTTTGCGATTTTAAGATGCAAGTTGTCCTCTTTTTTAAGATTAAACCTGTCCCCTTACTCTTCTCTCCAATATCTCAACGCCTTCTTGTTCCTGTCATAAACGAAAGTAATGCTATAATAATCCGTCCTATTCTTTACCCGGCCGATTGCCCGGCCGGAAAAGACATCCGACTTTACAGTAATAAGGCCCTGGCCAAAGATCTTATTCAGGGAGGCAATTTCGCCATTAGACAGGGTCTCCACGGCGTTAAGCGCCAGAGCGGCCGAGCCCGGGTCCTTAAAAACATTCACAACGGCTTCGGGGTCATCGCCGTTGCCGCGAAACCGCAGGATCTTTTCCGCCAGGGGTTCCTCTATCCCCAGGGCATTCATAACGGTCTTATCGATCGTGTTTATATTAACAGGGCCCTCGCTGTATACTGTAATACTATCTTTGATCCTTTTATATATATCCGCCGTCATATTTTTTAGAAGCAGCAGCTCTTCAGTGATATTGAACCCGGCGTTTTTGCAATGATATGAGGGGTTTAAAGAGTTGTAATGCGAATTCTCGGCTCCCACATCCATATAAGGGTTATCGTCTTCGTCGCGCCAATCGATGATAGCGGCCGCGATCGAGGCGGCGGTTTCGGGCTCGACTTCTTTGGCCTCGAGCAGTCTTCTAAGTATATCGTAGGACGACTTGTTAATATTGATCTTTCTCTCTTCATCCATCAACCCGTACACCGGCTCACCCGTTGACCCGTTCACCGTACTGAATGTCCCGTCACCCAGATCAACCTCTTTGAATGCGCCGGTGTTATTATCCCAGGTATCGCCGAATGCGTCGTAATCGGCCGTCTTATCGCCTTTTTCCAGTTCCAAAATCGCCCTCTTCACGCCCGCCCGGGCAAGATACTGCGCCTTCACCCTGTTTATGAACCTGGAACCGCAATCAAGCTGAGGACGCGCGTACGCGTATATAGCGACTGCCAGCATGCCAAGGAAAAAAAGCGTCCACAGCGCGATTATGAGAACGCTGCCCTGTTGGGTGTGCGGGTGTGCGGGTGTGCGGGTGTGCGGGTTTGGCGAACCCGCTAACCCGTTAACCCGATGACCCGATGACCCGCTGACCCGCGTCCCCCAGCGGCAGAAAAACCGTCCTAACTGTCTTAACCTCTTTACCGTCATCTTTGTATGTAAGCCCTATTTTAACCGCAACCGGCAATTTGCCGTCCTTCTTATCTTTATCCAGGTTCCAGGATTCTTTCCAATTGTACTTATCCGCTTCTTTATCAAAATAAAGATAACTGAAGCTGATATCATTTACGCGCGCCATTTCGCTTTCACAGCTGTTTCCCGTCCCTGTCTCAGAGGTCGCGCCGGCATAGTCCGCGCTTTCCTTCATAAGCGTATCCTTTACAGTATCTAAATAATACGTTACTTTCCCGACCGTCAGCCTGGAATCTTCCTCCGATCCGCGCGAAAAAACGGCGACCGTCAAAGACGGTATAGAAACCTTCTTTTTGTCGCCGACAAAATCAATATTCGCGCAATCGAGAGCGTTCCTGAAAGAACGCTCCATCTTTTCGAGAGAGATAAAAACATCCTGGTCCAGCGCCTTATAATCGCGAAGTCTGTAATATATATTCATCCCGCCGGAAAACGTCGAAAATATGGCCGTCGCGATTATGCCGATTATCGCGGTGGTAATTAATAGCTCAATCAGCGTAAATGCGTGTTTAGTGAACGGGTGTGCGGGTGTGCGGGTGTGCGGGTAAGTCAAACCCGCTAACCCGTTAACCCGCTCACCCGCACACCCGTTCACCCGCTTACCCGCAAACCCGCTGACCCGCAAACCCGCTGACCCGCTAACGCTGTTCATTGACCGGCTCATTGCTCTCCATATAAGTAGTAACTGAAAAACTCCTGGATTGGTTTGTCCGGCCGTTACTGACCGTAAGGGTGGCCTCGTTCAAACAATCTTTCAACTCCTCCACGCCAAAATCCACCGGCTTTATCTCCAGCCTCCACCTGAACCCGTTTTTCGATTCGCCGAACTCCCCTTCGCACGCTCCGGGGAGCATATCCTTCTTCTCCAGCATATCTTTTTCGACGTCTCCAATCTTTTCCTTTAATAAAAAGGCGGCATCTATGCCGGCGCGGCCGGCGCTAAAACCGTTTATCGCGGCAACGTAAGCATGCAGTATGCCTATGATCCCCACAGCCAGTATAGAGACCGCGATCATTACCTCGATGAGCGTAAAACCGTGTTTACTCCCAATTCTTGACATCATCGGCGGTACCGTCCTGTCCGTCTTTTCCGAGCGAATACAGGTCATATGTCGCGCTATTATGGACACCCGGACATTTATACTGATATGTATTACCCCATGGGTCCATGGACTTTTTTTCCAGATACGGTCCTCGCCAGGATGTAGCCGACGCCGGTTTCTCATAGAGCGCGTTAACGCCCTCTTCCGTAGAAGGAAAACTTCCATTATCAAGTTCGTATAGCTTTAAACCCATACTTATATTGGAGCTTATATCGGCCTGCGCAACTACGATCTTAGCCTGCTCGCTCCTTCCGGACAGCCTCGGGACTATCATAGCCGCCATAGCCGCGATTATCACGATCACAATCATGAGCTCGATAAGCGTGAAACCGTGTTTAGTGTGCGGGTGAACGGGTGAATGGGTGAACGGGTGTGGCGAACCCGTTAACCCGCTTACCCGCTTACCCGATAACTTATTCAGTTTTCCCATTTTACCCCCTCCCCCTCATAATATTCGACCCATCTCTTTTCCAAATCTCCCATGTTACCCATGTAACCTGTATAAACAGATGAAATCGCCTCATCGATAGATCTGCCGTCCCTAAGCTGGCGGCAAAACAGCGTGAACCTCGAGACGCCGTATTTTTCCATCAGAAAATTCACTATCGACGCGGCTTCGGCGTAAAATTTTCGCGCCGCTTCCGCATTGGGCTCATTCCTTATGTCCATTTTTGTCAACAGCTCGATGGCTATATAACTCTTTTCCCTGACCAGTTTTTTCACCAGTTCTATGTCGCCCGGCCTCCTCCCCTCCTCTTCCCGTACCGCCACTCCCTCCTCCAGCCACAAAGGTATATTGTTCTTGTCTCCCACAAAATCCCTGAAGACAAGATGTGTTATTTCATGAGGCAGGAGCGATTCGACAAATCCGGCGCTCCATTTATAGCTGATGATCTCCTTTTCCTTATATCGAGCCATTCCCACGGGCCATTCTTTTGATATCCCCGCGGCCTTCCTGAACTCTTCGGCTGTCCTGTAAATATAGATCTTTACTCTTTTATCCCATTGCCAGAAGCTGTCATATCTCGAATATCCCAGGTCTGAAGCCACCGTATTATAATATTGTTCGGCGCGCGTCATGACATCGCTCGCGAATTCTCTATCATCGAGATAATAGACTATGAAGTGCTCGCCCTTAAGCTCCTTCCACTCGTCAGCAGAGGTATCTACGATAGCGAAAAGCGCAAAGAGATAAACGCAAAACCAAATCGTAAAATTTAAAATTTTTCGCTTTTCGTTTTTCACTTTTCGCTAACCCGCCCACTCACCGCCCGGACCCCATTCCCATATTGAATATCGGCAAAAGCATCGCAAAGACAATGAACCCCACAACAGCGCCTATTACCAATATAAGGAGCGGCTCTATAAGCGAGGTCATAATTTTTATCGCCTGCTCGACCTCCCGCTCGTAAACATCGGCCACCTCGTTCAGAGACTCTTCCAGTTTCCCGCTTTCTTCGCCCACGGCTATCATGTTTACGGCAAAGACCGGAAAAATATCTATCTTTTCTAAACTGGACGACATCGTGGCCCCCTGATTAACGATCACTTTCCCGACGCCCGAAAGTTTCTGCTTCAGTATTTCGTTCTCTAATGTGCTCGCCGACAACTCTAACCCTTCAGTGACGGAAATACCGTTCTTAAGAAGCAGCCCCAGCGTCCTGGCGAATTTCGCTATCTCTGAATTCTTCACAAATTTATTTATGAATGGTATCCGGAGTTTTATGCCGTCAAATAATAGCTTCTTTTTAGAGCCGGGTTTTACCCTGAAAACAACGGCGGCGGCTAAGCCCAATAATATCAATATGCCGGCCCAATTAGCCGACATGAATTTGCTTATCACAAGCAATATCTGCGTCGGCAAAGGCAGGGCCTGTTTAGTATCGACGAACATCTTCATCAATTTGGGTAAAAAATAGGTAAGCATGACAAAGATCGTGCCGAATCCGACCACCGTTAAAAGCGCCGGATACGCCATCGCCGCCTGCACCTTCTGCCTTATCTCCTGTTCTCTTTCGCGGTGTTTGGCAAGCGTGGACAACACTTCATCCAGGGCGCCGCCGCGCTCTCCCGCCCTGACTATATTAAGATAGAGGTTATTGAATATATCGGGCCGCAGCTTCATTGCCTCGGAAAGCATCTTACCCTCTTTTACCTGAGACTTGATGTCATCGACAACCTTTACCATAGCGCGATTTTCCGTCTGTTCCGCTATAAGCGAAAGGCCCTTAAGCATAGGCACACTCGCCCTGACCAGGCTCGATAGCTGATGGGTGAACGTATCTATATCCTGTTGACGGACCCTGGTGAACGGGTTAGCGGGTGTGCGGGTGTGCGGGTGTGCGGGTTCGTTTTTTAACCCGCTAACCCGCTCACCCGCTAACCCACCCACAGACAAATCGCCTGACTTCTCGACGACACTCAAAGGAAAAAGCCCCATCTCTATGACCCTGGAAGTCGCCTCATCCTGGGTTTGCGCGTCGATTTCGCCGGCTATTATCTCCGTAGGCCCTTTTTTGGCTTTGTATGTGTATAGTGCCATATGGTTACTCCAGTTTTGTCAGCGCATTGACGGGTTAGCGTGTGTACGGGTCAAGTCCG
>JAQUSE010000067.1 GCA_028715235.1 Candidatus Omnitrophota bacterium
GGATACCAGAACAAAGTAGTGTTGGCGGGAAAAGATTTACATATGCCGGTCTTGGCGCCGGCGCGGACAAAGTCACCTATCTTAAGATGGTCCGCCACTCCTACCTGGCCCCCGAATATCACGTTCCTGCCAAGTTCGGTGCTCCCGGATATACCTGTTTGAGCCGCTATAACGCAATTCGGGCCCAGGATGACATTGTGCGCTATCTGGACCAGATTGTCTATCTTGGACCCCTTACCTATTACAGTCTTATTAAATCTGGCGCGGTCTATCGTTACGCAGGCGCCCAATTCGACGTCATCTTCCAGGACGACGGTTCCTACCTGCGGTATCTTAAAAAAGGTCCCATCCGGCTGGACATCGTAACCGAACCCGTCGCTTCCGACTATCGTGCCGGAATGTATTATGACTCTATTCCCGATGATCACCTCTTCCCTGACGGTGACATTGGGATATATAATACAGTCTTTACCTACTTTGGCATTTTTGCCTACATAGCAGAATGGATAAATCGCGGTATTATCGCCTATCTCGGCGCCGTCCTCGATGACAGCATACGGCCCCACAGCGGCGTTGCGGGAGAGCCTGGCGCTCTTCGATATCACCGCCGTAGGATGGACACCTTTCGGATGCGGGATCCTTTCCGGGAACAGGACATCGATTATCTTAGAGAAAGCGGTCGACGGGTCATCGACCTTGATAAGAGGTTTCTGACAACTCTTCTTTATGGTCTTCGGCACCACTACGCAGCTGGCGCACGTCTTCTCCAGCAGACCGTCGCATTTAATGTTCAGCAGGAAAGAGAGGTCCCCTTCGCGCGCCTCATTAATGCCGTTTATGCCTTTTATCAAAATCTCGCCGTCGCCGACGACTTCGCCGCCGATGAACCGCGCTATTTCCTTTACTTTTTTAGACATATATTTATCGATGCGGTTTACTTATTCAGCCTTTTGAGTACCTCAGCCGTCACGTCGTACTGTTCTCCGCCGTATAACAGCATGCGCGAATTGAGCACTATGTCGTAACCCGCTTCTTTAGCGTAGTCGCCGATGACCTTTTCTATGTCCTTCATGATGCCGCCAAGAAGATCGTTCCTCTCCTTCATGAGCTCGGCCTGGGCCTTACTATCGAATGCCTGCAGAACTTTTATCTTCTCATCTATGACCTTCTGCTTATCGGCCTTGCCTTTTTCCGAAAGAAGAGCCTGCTCATCCTTGAGTTTCCTCAATTCATCTACCATCTTATTCCGTTCGGCCTCTTTCGCCTTGCCTTTTTCTTCTAGGTTTTTTTCCGAATCCTTAGTCTTCTTATATTCATCAAATACTTTCGCCAGGTCTACATAAGCGAGCTTGTATTCCTTAGCGTAAACCTCTCCCGCCACGCCGGTGAAAAGGCCAAATGCAAAAACTGCCGCTACCGCTAAAACCATCAACTTCTTCATCTTCTCCCCCTTTTTTAAATTTCGCATCTATTTTTTTATCTTACAACTTAAAACTTACGACTTATAACTACGCCCCTAAAACCCTCTCGACATACTGAAATAGAACTCTCCGGTCCTTTCGTCCTGATAATTCTTATTCAGCGGATAACCGTAATCCACCTTCACGGGACCGACCGGGGTCTTAACCCTTAAGCCGACTCCCGCGCCGGAACGAAATTCCCCGCCTCTGACAAAATCTCCCATCTTACCCCATACATTACCTACGTCATAGAATACCGCCCCTTTTATCACCCTCTCGTATATAGGGAAGGTAAGTTCCGCGTTGCCTATAAGCATGCTCTCGCCTCCTATGGGCTCATTGGACCCGGTATCTCTCGGGCCCACGCGTCTTTCCTTATATCCGCGTATTGTATTCGCTCCGCCGGCGTAGAACCGTTCGTATATGGGCACCTTTGCCGTATCGCTATACGCGCTCTCGAGACCGAGCCTTCCCTTTACCTCGAGGACTATTTTTTGGAAGAATGTATGGTAATACGCCGCCGAGGCGCCGCCTTTTACGAAATCCTTATCGCCCATTATGATGCCGCCGGCGTTCTCTACGTAACCGTTGGCTACGTAACCTCTCATAGGATTGAATATGTTATCCCGGGTATCTAAAGTAAGATCAAGCGTCAATTTCGATATCCAATTCTTTCCCGCTTCGTCCTTGAAGTCCTGGGACGCGTTATCGATGACATCCGATATCTGTACTTCCTCTATCCTGTAGTTAAGATCGGCCCTGATATAATCCGTAAACTCTTTTCCCAGCCTCATGTTGAATCCCGTCCTGGACTCATCATACGCCCATCCCAGCTCGCCTTTCTGATAATGTGTCGTCCTGTAAACGTCGAACCCGAAAAGGTAGGGATATCCGAATATCCACGGCTCTGTCCATGCCAGATCGAAATTATTCCTGACCATGCCTATCTCGGCCTTGATCGACAGGTTCTGTCCGGCGCCGGTAAATGAAGGGAAATTCAAGAGATCGAAATTCCTCTGCGTTATCTCCACGAAGCCCAATAACATATCCACCGAACTATACCCGCCGCCGAAGGAGAATTCGCCGGTCTTCGTCTCTTTGACGTTCACTACGAGATCCTGGACATTCGGATTCCCGGTCGCCTCGGTATCGAAACCGACGTTCTCGAAAAATCCGAGGTTATATATCCTCTCCTTCGAACGCCTTATCTTGTCTCCGTCGAACTTATCTCCGGGGTACAGCCTGACTTCCCTCCTGACCACGACATCCCTGGTCTTCGTATTGCCCTTAACCTCTATCTTGCCGACATACACGATCTCTTTGGCGTCGACATTATATACGATATCGATATCACCCGTATCCTGGTTCAGCTGCCGATCCACATCGACAATGACGTTCATATACCCATATTTATAATAATATTGCCTTACGGCCGAGGAATCATCGCGCAGCATCCTGGTAGAAAAAGGTTTCCCCTTCTTCATCGTTATCCTGCCGTTAACGTCTTTTTCGGGCAGGACGAGGTTGCCTTTTACCGATATGTCGCCGACCTTATACTGCTTGCCTTCTATCACATCCACATTGATGTTGAGTTTAGTGCCGTTCTCTATGTAATCCAATCTCGGCACGGCGTCAACGTCAAGATACCCTATATCGTCGTACATAGCCCTTATCTTGTCGAGGTCCTCCTGTAAAACTTCTTCTTTAAATACTCCCGGGTTGAAGAGCCATGCGGGCTTCGTCCCCAATATCTTCTTTATCTTGTTTGTAGGTACGGCCTTATTGCCGGAGATGTTGATGCTCGCCACCTTTATATGCGTCTTTTCGTCTACCGCGATGTTAATGGTCGCCTTATTGGTCTCTTTATCCACACCAAGCGTATACGCGACCTCCGCGAGCGGATAACCTTTCTTTATATATTGTTCTTTTATTTCGGCTATATCCTGGGCCAGCAAAGTGAGATTAAGCATTTCATTGGGTTTCGATTTCATCGTCGATTTAAGCTTCTGGCTCCGCAGGGCCGTATTGCCCTTAAAAACGATATCTTCGATGACCGGTTTCTCTTCCACAAGGAACGTCACGGCCACGCCGTCGTCGCGCTCTTCCACGTCTATTGATATATCGGTAAAGAACTGCATCGCATAAAGTCTTTTTATATCGTCGTTAACGACATCCTGACTGAATTTTTCCTGCGCCCTCGTCTTTATCTTGGCTAATATGGTCTCGGTGCTGATGACCCTGTTATTCTTTACATTTACGCTTGCAATGGTCCTTCCCTCGTTCCCGGCGGCGCCTTGTGAATAAGAAACGGCCGTAAAAAGGCCGCACAGCATCACAGAAAATATAAGTATAGCGATTATTTTGTAGCGTCTCACACTCTCTCCATCTTTTCCATATCCACGTCGACAAAATCTTCCGACTTCTGGGCAATGTTCTCAAAACGCATATACTCTCCGAGAAACGCGAGGTTCAGGCTCCCTACTGGGCCGTTCCTCTGCTTAGCTATTATGACCTCCGCAATACCCTTGTTCTCATCGGTCGGGTTGTAATACTCCTCTCTCAAGAGAAGCAGCACCAGGTCGGCATCCTGTTCAATAGCGCCCGACTCCCTCAAGTCGGAAAGCTGGGGCCTGTGGTCGGACCTTTGCTCCACAGCGCGCGACAACTGGCTTATAGCGATGAGCGGCACCTTCAACTCTTTGGCTATAGCCTTCAGCGACCTGGATATCTCGGATATCTCCTGCTGCCTCGATTCGGATCTAGCGGGCCCCTGCATAAGCTGGAGATAATCGAGCACTATCAATTTAATATCGAACTGGGCCTTTAGCCGCCGTGCCTTAGCCCTCAGCTCCAGGACCGTTATGCCCGGTGAATCATCTATGTAGATAGGCGCTTCCGATAACTTTCCGGCCGCGCTGACGAGCCTCGGCCAATCCGCCTGGGACAGAAAACCCGTCCTGACCTTATGCGCGTCGACTCTCGCGTGCGAACATAGCATCCTCTGGACGAGCTGTTCTTTGGACATTTCAAGGCTGAAGAACGCGACCGGCTCTTTTTCGATAACGCCCGCATGCTCCACTATGCATGAAGCCAGCGCGCTTTTACCCATCGAAGGACGGCCCGCTATAACCACCAGGTCAGAGGGCTGCAGCCCGGCGGTCCTCATATCGAGTTCCCTGTAGCCGGTAGCTATGCCGGTAATATTCTCTTTTCTCTGGTAAAGGTTGTCTATGGTCTCTATGGAATCTTTTATGACTTCTCTAAGGGAGACGAACCTGGATTCCACTTTCTTGGATGTAACGTCGAATATGCGCTGTTCCGCCTTGTCCACAAGCGTATCGGCGTCCATGGTGGTATCATAACATTCGGTGACTATCTGGGTGGCTGTATTAATGAGGTTTCTGAGAAGGGCCTTTTCCTTGACTATCTTAGCGTAATGGACAAAATTTGCTGTGGTAGGGACGGCCGACGCGAGGCTCGATATGTAGGCCGGGCCGCCTGCGTCATCAAGTGAGTTTGTCTTCTTGAGCTCTTCCATGACCGTTATGATGTCGACGGCCTTGTTCTCGTCGAAGAGCCTTAACATCGCGGAGTATAATTTCCTGTGGGATTCTTTATAGAAATAATCCGAATTCAATATCTCTACGGCCTGCGAAATAGCGTCGTGATCTAAGAGCATGGATCCGATGACCGCTATCTCGGCTTCTACGTTTTGCGGCGGGACCTTTTCTATCGACTCTTGAGCCATAGCACTCTCTAACAATTTTGTGTAATGTTAAATGTGTAATGTGTAAAGCGAGTTTAATGGGTTATTGTTTAATGTAAAAAGATTAGACAGAGCGAATTTTCCATTACACATAGCTACATTACACCAACATTACACATTACACATAAAACTTTACACAAAGCTGTCTACTTTTTAACTACCCACACTCTAAGGTTCGCCTTCACTTCCGGATGGACCTTGACTATGACCTGATATACTCCAAGCTTCTTTATGGGCTCTTCCAGCTGGATGCCCCTCTTATCCACCTCTATGCCTTCTCCGGCGAGAGCGGAGGCGATATCGTCATTCGACACAGATCCGAATAATTTTTCTTCTTCGCCCGCCTGCGCGGCTATAGTAAGCGAGAGGTTGGAGATCTTATCGGCTATCTTTTTGGCTGCGTCTATTATCTTAGCCTCTTCCGAGGCTTTCTTCTTCTTCAAAAGATCGAGTATCTTCATGTTCCCCGGAGTGGCTTCTTTTGCCTTGTTACTTGGGATTAGAAAGTTCCTGGCGAAGCCCTCTTTAACCGTAACGACGTCCCCTATAGAACCGATCCTATCGACGTTCTGTGTAAGTATAACTTTCATGTTCTCCTCATTGTATCTATGCTCTAACTCTACTATTCAGCCACAAAAGGCAGCAGCGCCATGATGCGGGCTTTCCTGATGGCCTTCGCAAGCTGTCTCTGGTGTTTTGCGCAGTTTCCCGAGATCCTCGAAGGCATGATCTTGCCTCTCTCAGTCAGGAATTTCTGGAACCTCATATATTCGAGATAATCGAGGTTCTCTACCTTATCATTGCAGAATCTGCACGGCCTCTTCTTAAATATCTTTTTCTTCTTAGGGTCCTTCTTGACGCGCTTACCGTCCCTACCCGTTTTCGGCTTATTGAAAGGTTTAAACATTTTTTCTCCTCGTTATATCCTTGTTAGTTTATTGTGTTCGTTGCGTTTTTTGCGTTCATTGCGTTAACCCAACAAACCCAATAAACGCAATTAACTAAACTCGGTCTGACTCTAAAACGGCACTTCATCGCTTGGGCTTGAATTAGCCTGGCTGGAGGGTTTCCCGTTCGCCTGCGGTTCAGCCTCTTCGCTGAGGTTGATGGTGGCGATATCCTCCGGCATAGGTCCGGGCGCCTCTGAAGTCCCCTGACCCGCGGTTTTGCCCATCCTTAAGAATTGTATATTATCTGCGACGACCTCAACGGTATTCCGCTTCTGGCCGTCCTGCGTTTGCCAATCCCTCGACTGCAGCCGCCCCTCCACGAATACGGGGCTTCCTTTCGACAGATACTCGCCGCACACCTCCGCGCGGCGCCCCCATACTACGACCCTGAGAAAAGAGGTCTGCTCTTTCTTTTCGCCTGTCTGGCTTTTGAATACCCTATTTACGGCTACGGTAAACGTAGCTACGGCCGATCCGCTGGGTATGTAGCGGAGCTCCGGATCCCTTGTTAAATTCCCTATCAGAAAGACCTTATTGAGATTTGCCATTTTCTCCTCGCTAACTAAGTTAGTAATTAAGCAATTCAACGCTCAGACAATGCGTTTGCGATTAAGCGATTAAGTAACTTAACCCTAACTTAATCACTTAATAACTTAATCGCTACGAGAGTTTGCCGGTAAAATCACTAAGCGGGCCTGACCAACGAATCGCTTAATCACTCCTATTGTCTTACTCTACCTCCGCGTTATCATCGTCCTTAATATATCGTCGTTAAGCTTACATACGCCTTCCAGCTTTGAGACAGCGCTTGCGGGAGCCTCAAAATCGAGCTTGTAATAGTAGCCTTCCTTGAGTTTTTTAACCGGATAGACGAGCTGCCGCTTGCCCCAGCTTTCTTCTTTCTTTACATTGCCGCCGTTCTTTACCACGGCGTCGCCTATTGCCTTAAATACGTTCTTGACGTCTTCTTCTTTAAGCTCGGGTTTTATTATGAAAAGCCCTTCGTAATTATTCATTACCTATCCTCTCCTTATTGATCGTTCAATGATACTACCACAACATAAACAAGAAATCAAAGACATTCTGCTTCGCTCTTCAACTTCTATGACGTGCCGACTTTCCTTTTATTGAACTTATTCATAGCTATATCGATACCCTTCCCGACAAGGCAGGTAATGGCGTCGGATGCCAACGATATCACATGCGTCACATTACGCATCTCCTTGCGTTTGAAAGGACTAAGGACGTAGTTCGTTATATCGCCTTTGTGGACTTCCGTGGCTATTCCTACGCGCAGGCGCGGAAAATCGTCGCGGCGCAGAGTGGCCACTATCGATTCCAGTCCTTTATGCCCTCCGGAGGATCCGTGCGTCTTAAGCCTTATCTTACCCAACTCCAGGTTTATGTCGTCGCATATGATAATGAGGTCGTTCACGTCTTTTACCTCGCATCTGAAGAGCTCGCCGACAGCAT
>JAQUSE010000068.1 GCA_028715235.1 Candidatus Omnitrophota bacterium
ACACATTGAACGGTTCCGGCGTCGCGCTGGCGAGGCTAGTCGTCGCGATACTGGAAAATTACCAGAATAAGGACGGCAGCGTGAATATCCCGAAAGTTTTGGTCCCGTACATGGACGGGCTTGAGGTCATCAAACCGGAGGAATAGCGCATGTTAGGGCTCGTCATCAAATTCATAGCCGCGATACTCAGCCTGCCGATCGCCGTCGGAGTGTCGATAGCGTTCCGTAACTGTATCGTCATGATAAAGGAGCTCGCGGGCAGCCTGGATTACTTTGTCTGGGGCATAGCCGTTTATGTCGTTCTGCACCTGTTGTTCTATAAGCCGACTTACCTGTATGTCCTCGGCCATGAAGCCGTCCACGCGGGCTTTTCATGGGTATTCGGCGGCAAGATAAAGTCGATCAAGGTATCGGAAGAGGGAGGCTCCGTCAAGACGGACAAGACGAACGCGGTCATAGAGTTGAGCCCGTATTTCATCCCGATATACGCTATACTCATAACTATCGTATATTTTGTGATAGCGTCCTCATATAATATAAACGGCTCGATCTTTGTCTTCCTGATAGGGTTCGCGCTCGCGTTCCACATAGTGTCGACGGTAGAGGTGATGAAGATAAGACAGCCGGATTTCATGAAGTCTGGTTACTTCTTTTCGATAGTGATGGTCTATGTGCTGAATATAGTGGTGATATCGGTGATATTCAACCTGCTCTTCCCGTCATTTTCTTTAAAGAAATTTTTCGTCGATAGCTGGCTCCATTCGAGGGTCATATACGCGGCGGTCGTTAGGCAGCTTTTCTTTTAATGTAATTTAGCTTTTTTTTGTTGCATTTACATAATATTTAGTGTATACTTATCTTGCCATGAAGCGATATATCCATAGAGCAATAGAAAAAGAATTATTAAAAGCGGCAGAAGAATTTCCGGTCATCGTTCTCACAGGACCCCGCCAGACCGGAAAGTCTACCGTCCTGCAGAACATATTCCCGAAGCACAATTATGTGACCTTTGACGACCCGTTTACGAGCAAACTTGCCAACGACGATCCGAGGTTTTTTCTCTCCCGCGCTAAAAAGATGATCGTAGACGAAATACAATATTTACCAAGCCTGCTGCCGTTTATAAAAATGGCAGTAGACAGCGACCGGAGAAACGCAGGGCATTTTATATTGACCGGATCTCAATATTTCACTCTTATGGGCGGCATAAGCGAATCTCTGGCGGGCAGAGCGGCCCTGTATGAATTATTACCGTTTTCTTCGGAGGAGATGCCGCATAAACCGGGAGAAGATGGGATCAGGCAGTCGTTTTCGGCCATGTTCCACGGGTTTTTTCCTGAGATTGTTGTTCATGGTGTGGACCGAAACAGATTTTATGCCTCATATCTCCAGACATATCTCGAACGCGACATTCGCCAGATAACATCTGTTCATGACCTAAAAGTCTTTCAGAATTTTCTGGAACTCCTGGCGGCGCGGGCCGGGAATATTCTTAATATTCACGAATTGTCAAAAGAGGCCGGTGTAAGTTTCACATCCGCAAGACGGTGGATTTCTATCCTCGAGTCAACACGTCTTATATACCTTCTGCGTCCTTTTACAAAAAATATAACAAAGAGAGTAATCAAGAGTCCAAAACTTTATTTTACCGATACAGGCCTTCTGGCATATCTTTTGAGATACCCAAATCCCGCTACGATGAATGCCGGCCCGCAGGCGGGCGCTTTTTTTGAAAATCTCGTGCTTGCTGAAATCTTAAAATTGAAATACAATCATAACCTTAATTTCGAGCCGTATTTTTATAGAGACTCGAACCATAATGAAATAGACTTTTTCCTGGACTATGGTGTCGCTATTAAAATGTTTGAGGTTAAGTGTACTTCTTCACCGAGCGAGAAACATTTGGCGGCCCTAGAGAAGATGGTTAAGGAGTTCCGCAATTCCTGCGGGTATCTTGTAAGTTTTGCCAAAGAAAGAATGCCTGCGGCGAAAAGCATCGAATTAATTCCGTGGAATATTATCAAAGATATCGCCTATAGCCATAGAAAGCGGCAGGAAAAGTAAGGATAGTGGGCATTTAATCACCTACGAGGTGTGACGGGTCTAAGTAATCACTCCTCGTAGGTGAAATAAGGTTCGTAGCAACAGTCTTTTTAGATGTAGTCCTTCAGCGCCTGCAATGCTCCTATTTGTCGCATTGCTTAACGGCGCTTCAGGATCGATTTTACTTCGTAAAATCGGAGAGGTGGCTGAGCGGTTGAAAGCGCACGCCTCGAAAGCGTGTTATCCCTTACGGGATACGAGAGTTCGAATCTCTCCCTCTCCGCCATCATTTTCATGAGAAAATGATGGCGGATGCCGAAGCCCCTGGCTTCGACGCCGCCAGTTTTCGCCGTCGATTAAGTGAGGCGAAAACTGTCCCGAGCGAAGCCGAGGGACGAACCATCAAAAATGCCTCAATGGTAGATTTTGGTTAAATTTCTTTAATTCTCTCATCAATTCTGCTTTTGTCGGTAAATACAGTTTATATTTCGAAGCGAATATCTGTTTGTTATCTTTTGATAGGGTATAGCGGACGACTGCTTCTTTCTTACGTCCGCAGAGGATAAGGCCTACAGTTGGATTATCTTTCGACTCTTTAAGCTCGCGGTCATAATAATTGACATACATCTGCATCTGCCCGATATCCTGGTGGGTGAGTTTGCCGATTTTTAGATCAATGAGCACATAGCAATTCAGAATAGTATTGTAAAATACGAGGTCTATATAAAAATGATCTTCATCCAGTGAGATACGTTTTTGGCGGGCTACGAAGGTAAATCCTTTCCCCAGCTCAAACAGGAATTTAGACAAGTTATCGATTAACGCCTGTTCTACCTTGCTTTCATATAGTTTTGGATCAGCTGAGAGGCCAGTAAACTCCAAAACATACGGATCCTTCATCATATCCGCATACTTCTGTAATTCCTGCCCCTTGCGTGCCAGCTTCATAAGACCTTTTTTGTCTTTGCTCAAGGCGAGGCGTTCGTAAAGGAAAGACCCCGTCTGGCGCTCCAATTCACGGGATGACCACTTATTATTTATACATTCAATCTCGTAAAAAGACCGGGCATTGGGATTGTCGATACGCATTAGGATGCGGTAATGCGTCCAGCTCAATTCTGAACGCAGTGCGTTCAATTTTGGATACGAAAGATAAAACTGTCTCATATAGAAAAGATTGCGTGCATCAAAACCCTTGCCAAAATCATCGGATAATCTTTTGGAGATTGTTTCCAGGAGTCGTTCTCCATATCCAGCTCGGGACCTGCCCTCCTGCTCCTCTTTAACAATTTCCCCGCCGATATGCCAGTAGGCGATAACCATCTCGGTATTGACAACGCGTGCGATGTTGCTCCTGGCATCCTCGATGATTTTGCGAATCCGATTGTAAATTCTACTCGACTGCCTAAGATACCCCTTCATATAGATACCTCCTTTTGTAATATTCCATAAAAACAAAAAATCCCGCCCGAATCTTTTTAAAGATTCAAGCAGGATCTAATAACCTATTTCAGACGCAAACCCAATATACCATATAGCGTATTTTTGTCAAGTTTATTAAGCCACGGTGTCGGCTAAGTGCCGATATCTCTGACATCGGCCAAGTTTATTAAACCGAAGCGCCGGATAGGGTTTCGGTCTGCAAAGGTCCCCCACCATGTACATGTTACTTCGCTTCCTCAAGCAATTTAGCAATCTGTTCGGGTGATGGCAGCTCTCTCTTTAAGTCCTTAGGAAGCCTTGTCATTAGTGTATAAGTTCCGATGCCGATTGGCTTCCCGCTATCCTTTAACGCATATTCTACGATCGTTCTATTCTTATCCCGGCAGAGAATAATACCTATAGAAGGATTCTCGTCAGGTGTTTTTACCAAATCATCCAGCACAGAGAGATAAAATTGCATTTTACCCGCATATTCCGGAATAAATTTTCCTATTTTGAGCTCAATCGCTACAAGACATTTTAAATGGCGATGATATAAAAGAATATCAACGAAAAATTCATTGCCTTCGATTTCAATGCGGAATTGATTACCCATAAAAGCGAATACACCTCCCATCTCAACCAGGAAGCGGTTCATCTTCTTCATTACCTCCCGCTCTAACTCAAGCTCGTTATGGTCTTCCTCCAATTCCAGGAAATCGAACGTGTATTCATCTTTGACTGCCAGCTTTGCCTGATGGCGCAGCCTGTCGGGAAGCGCCTTATCGAAATTGGTCTGATTAAGAAGAGTCCTTTCATATGCCTTGGTATTTATCTGGTGAATGAGTATGTTCTTTGTCCAACCGAATTTACGGGTCATGCGGATGTAAAATTCACGTTCCAACATATCCTTACAACGGCTCATAATGACTAGATGTTTTGTCCAGCTGATTTCTCCAACCAGTGGTTGGAGTTTTGCGTTTCGGTGATATTCAAGATAAAACTGCCGCATGTACCATATATTTTGAACGGAAAAGCCATGAATACCGGGAAATTCGAGCTGTAAGTCCCGAGCCAAATTCTCGACGATAGACTTGCCCCAGCCATGTTTTTTCTGCTTCTCCACAACTATTTTTCCTATATCCCAATAAAGAGCTATCAACTCCTTGTTAACAGCTTTTAAAGCTTCGTACTGCGCTCTGTGGATCCTTTCTTTAACTTCCAGTAATAAGTTTTTGTAATTCATAGCATTTAGACCATGTTTCATAAAACCACCCTCCTTTTGTAATATTCCATAAAAACAAAAAATCCCGCCCGAATCTTTTAAAGATTCAAGCAGGATATAGTATTCTATTGCAGACGCAAACCCAATATACCATATAGGACATTTTTGTCAAGTTTATTAAGCCACGGTGTCGGCTAAGTGCCGATATCTCTGATATCGGCCACGTTTATTAAGCCACTTTAATAAACTTGCCCCGCCCGGAGCCAAACCCGGGGCGGGATCCCGCCCCGGGTGAGATTCTTGGCGGGACAAGAATTTTGCCGATTTTGGCATCTTATATAGTAGGGGATAACCGTTTATATAAATGTAATCCCTCGTCGCGGGAATGAGATAATAGCGTCTCGGGACGATTTGACATAGTGAAATGGCAGCAAATCGGAGGCAAAACATGAAAGAATTAATACCTCAGGAGGTTATCGAGAATAAAATCTATCTCATGCGTGGGCATAAGGTGATGCTAAGTATGCATCTGGCTAAGCTTTACGAAGTTGAAGTGAAGGTTCTTATGCAGGCGGTCAAACGTAATATTGATAGATTCCCCGATGATTTTATGTTTCAGTTGAGTGAAGAGGAATACGATATCTTGAAGTCACAATTTGTGACTTCAAGTTGGGGTGGAGCTAGACGCGCAAATCCATATGCCTTTACGGAACAGGGCGTTGCAATGCTTTCTAGCGTACTAAATAGTAAACGGGCAATACAGGTCAATATCGCCATAATGAGAGCCTTTGTTAAATTACGGCAGATCCTCTCCACCCACAAGGAGCTTGCCCACAAGCTGAACGAACTCGAAAAAAAGATCGAGAAGCATGACGAGGATATCAGCTCGATCTTCGAGGCCATCCGCCAACTCATGGCACCCCAACCTGAGAAACCGAAGCGCCGGATAGGCTTTCAGCCTGCGAGGTCAACGGAATGACCTACGAGGTGTGACGGGTTTGAGTAATTACTCCTCGTAGGTCTGCAAAGGTCCCCATATAGTAGGGGATGGTATGCCTACATATAGGCAGAAAAGGAGATAAAACATGAAAGAATTAATACCGCAGGGAGTTATTGAGAATAAGATCTATCTTATTCGTGGGCACAAAGTTATGCTGGATAAGGATTTATCTGCCCTATATGGAGTTAAAACCAAGAATCTTAACAAGGCAATAAAACGCAATATTAAACGATTCCCAGGGGATTTTATGTTTCAACTAACTGCAGACGAGTTTATGTCTTTGAGGTTCCAAAATGGAACCTCAAAAGAAGGGAGAGGCGGTAGGCGATATCTTCCGTATGTCTTTACAGAACAGGGTGTAGCTATGCTATCCAGTATCCTTAATAGCGAACGCGCTATAGAAGTCAATATAGCTATAATGCGTGCCTTTGTGCGGTTGAGAGATATATTGCTAACGCATAAGGACCTCGCCGCTAAAATCGCTGCCCTTGAGCTCAAATATAAGAATCATGATATGAAGTTTTCGGAATACGATAAGCATATCGCGGCGATCTTCGATGCCATCCGCCAACTCATGGCACCGCCGCCTGAGAAACCGAAGCGCAGGCTAGGGTTTCGACCTGCGAGGTCAACGGAATGACCTACGAGGTGTGACGGGTTTGAGTAATCCCCGCCTGGAGTAGAGCTCGGGGCGGGATCCCGCCCCGAATGAAAGAATTGGCGGGACACTCCTCGTAGGTCTGCAAAGGTTCCCTTCTTACCTCCCCCAAACACCCATCCCCATAACCCTGAAATGAGTTGCCCTGAATGTTACTATAGTGATATAATAACACCCAATAAGGGGCTACGAGGCGATGAAAGCACAAACCGCATATTGATCCAAACCGGGCGCATGTGACCCGGTTTTTGTATTTATGGGAGTTTTTGTAGATGAATGAGCAAAAAACACGTAAGTTATTCATTGATAAACTGATGACTAACGCAAAATGGTCGCCTATAGTTAGTTATCAAGAAGGGAAGACTTACGATAAAGCTTCTGTCGAGGAATATCCGACCAAATCCGGCCCCGCTGATTATGTCCTGTTTAATAATAAGCGTCCCTTAGCCGCTGTCGAAGGCAAGAAGCTCGCTGTTGGTCCTCAGAATGTTTTGCAGCAAGCGCAACGCTATGCTCGTACGATAGCAGACACTCCATTCGCCTTCGGTGAATACAAGCTTCCCTTTATCTACTCGACGAATGGCAAGATAATCTGGTTTCAGGATATTCGTCACCCTCTCAGTCGCTCCCGAGAAGTAGCTGCTATCCATACTCCAGATGCTCTTGAGGCAATTCTTTCCAAGGATGAAGAAGTACCCGCACGATGGCTCTCTGAACATGCTATCGACAACAAGGATTTAAGGCCGTATCAGAGGGAAGCCATTCAGGCAGTTGAGAAAGCTATCATAAACCGTAAACGCAATATGCTGATTGCGATGGCTACTGGCACAGGCAAAACTTTTACCACGGTCAATTTGATTTACCGTTTGATGAAATCCGGCCACGCAAAGAGGATATTATTCCTTGTTGATAGAAAAGCTCTGGCGGCTCAAGCAGTCACTACCCTTGCGAGCTTTGAGCCTGAGCCCGGACTGAAATTCGATAAGATATACGAGACTTACAGCCAGCGTTTTAGAAAAGAAGACTTTGAGGAAGGCGCTGTTTACGACCCTAAAGTTCTGCCGAACGAATACCTGACAGCTCCTAAGAGCCGTGATGCTTTTGTGTATGTTTGCACAATTCAACGCATGCGTATTAACCTATTCGGCAGGCAGACTCAGGAAGATGTTTATATGAGCGAAGAGGAAGATGCCGATA
>JAQUSE010000069.1 GCA_028715235.1 Candidatus Omnitrophota bacterium
ATGGCTCGCCATCACGCCCGATTTCCAGTGGATATGGAATCCCCGGGGCATAAGCGAGGAGTACCAGGGAGATAACGATACTATATTCGTATACGGCGTAAGAGGGCAGTTGGATTTCTAAATTAAAGGCCGATGTCGGAGACATCGGCACTTAGCCGACACTGTGGCTGAATAAACTTGGAGGACTTATCATGCATATGGCAGACGCTTTGATATCTCCCGCTGTGGGCGGTGTAATGTGGGCGGCTTCAGCGGGGCTCATCGGTTACAGCGCCAAAAAAGTCAGGGAGGAAGCGGATGACCGCAAGATCCCGCTTATGGGAGTACTGGGCGCGTTCATCTTTGCGGCGCAGATGATAAATTTCAGTATCCCGGCTACCGGTTCCAGCGGGCACCTTGGGGGAGGCATGATTTTGGCCATTTTGCTCGGGCCTTATGCCGCGTTCCTCGTCATGGCGTCGGTGCTGGTAGTCCAGGCGCTCTTTTTTGCCGACGGCGGCCTTCTTACGCTCGGATGCAACATGTTCAACCTCGGTTTCTTCCCGTGCTTCATCGCATATCCTTTGATCTACCGTAAGATCGCCGGTGATCATCCCTCACAAAGAAAGATAATACTCGGTTCGGTCATCGCGGCTGTCGTGGGGCTGCAGCTGGGCGCGTTCGGAGTTGTCATGGAAACGGTGTTATCGGGGGTGTCGGAGCTCCCTTTCAGGGCGTTTGTCCTGTTAATGCAGCCGATACACCTGGCGATCGGCGTCGTGGAAGGGCTCGTTACCGCCTGCGTCGTCAATTTTGTATGGAAGGCCCGCCCGGAAATTTTAGAGACGAAAGAACGAGCTGCTTCTATAGGCAAGATCGAGATGAAAAAGATGCTGTCCGGTTTGGCGGTAGCAGCTGTGATTATTGGCGGGGCTCTCAGCTGGTTCGCGTCGAGTAATCCGGACGGGTTGGAATGGGCCATGTCGAAGGTATCCGGCAAGGAAGAATTGGAAAACAACGCCGGCGCGCATGCCTCTCTGGCCCGGTTCCAGGAAAAAACGGCGTTCTTGCCCGATTATGGTTTTAAGGATAGCGCCGCCGGAGCCGGATCCGCGGCCGGCGAAACAACAAAGTGGCCGTCCATCGATCCGGGGACGTCCGTATCGGGGCTTGTAGGAGGAGTCTTGGTTCTCTCTATGGTAGCCCTGATCGGCTTAGCGCTGAAGCGCAGGAGAAACGCGATTTGAACAATATCGGCAAAAATTCATTCGATATCGGGTATATGGATACATTGGCCGCAGGAGACAGTCCGTTGCATCGCCTGGATCCAAGAGCCAAAGTCATCACTACGCTGGCGTTTATCGTCCTGGTAGTCTCGTTTCATAAATACGCTGTCCTGGCGCTGCTGCCTTTTTTTATATACCCTGTAGCGCTTATCGCCTCGAGCGGTCTCCCGGCAGGGTATCTTCTGAAAAAAGTCCTGATCGTTTCGCCATTTGCTCTGTTAGTAGGTATTTTTAATCCGATGATAGACAAAGGGACTCTCATCCAGATCGGGGCGGTTAATATTTCCGGCGGCTGGATATCTTTCCTATCCATCTTATTGCGTTTTGTACTGACGGTGACCGCCGCTTTGGTCCTGGTCGCCTCTACGGGGTTCGGCGCGGTTTGTGATTCATTGATAAAATTCGGAGTTCCGAGAGTTTTTGTGACGCAGCTTATGTTTTTTCACAGGTATACGTTTGTCCTGAACGACGAAGCGCATCGGTTGATCAGGGCGCGTTCTTTCCGGACGTTCGATTCCCGGGCCATGAATGTCAAGACTTTCGTTTCTCTTACAGGCCATTTATTACTGCGCACCCTGGATCGCGCCGAGCGCATTTATTGCGCGATGCGTTCCCGCGGATTCGATGGCCGTATCCGCGTTATAAGAAAGATGGATATCGGCTCCCGGGAGGTCCTGTTTACAGCCGGATGGCTGCTCTTATTTATTCTGCTGAGATCTTTTGATCTTCCGTCAAAAGCGGGAGCGCTGGTTACGGGGATTTTTCAATGAGCCATCACATAGTAGAAGCTAATGACCTGCATTTTACTTATCCGGACGGCACGCCGGGACTGGACGGGATATCGTTCCGGATATCCCACGGAGAATCGGTGGCCCTTGTCGGGGAGAACGGAGCCGGGAAATCCACTCTTTTGCTGCATCTAAACGGTTACCTGTCCGCCGTAAAAGGCACTCTGCGTATCGGCGACTCACTCGTGTCCTCCGGGAATCTGAAGATAATACGCCGCGCGGCAGGCATAGTCTTCCAGAATCCGGATGACCAGTTATTCATGCCTACGGTCTTTGATGACGTGGCATTCGGGCCCCTGAACCTCGGCCTTACGGATACGGAGGCTGAGCGCAAAGCTATGGAAGCTCTCAAGACCGTCGGAGTAGAGCATCTCAGGAAGCGGCCGCCTTACAAACTTTCTCAGGGGGAGAAACGGTCTGTTTCTATCGCGACCGTCCTGGCTATGTCTCCGGATATTCTGGTGATGGACGAGCCCACATCCAGCCTCGACCCGAAATCGCGCGCAAGGCTGATAGAACTGCTGAAGACATTCCGTCATACGAAGATTATCGCTACCCATGACCTGGACATGGCAATGGACCTATGCGAGCGCACCATCGTCCTGCACAAGGGAAAGATAGCGGCTGACGGTCCTACGCTGAAACTTTTTCAGGATGAAAGCCTGCTCCACCGCTGCAGCCTCGAGAAGCCGCTCCGGATGCAGGGCTTCCCATCCTCCTCGGAGTAGGTTTCATACTCTAACCTAAGCCTCTATTAGGTTTTCCAGCCTGCTTCCAGCTAGAAATTTTTTCGGGTGACGCGGCTTGAGACTTTTTATGATAATGGCGAAGTATGCCCGCCTGATCGCAGCAAGCTAAGTCTGGCGGGCAGGGATGGGGTGTCCCGAATACAGAAGAGTCTAGTTCGGCGCACATAGATACGCGCTTATGTCGTAGGGGAGGTTTAAACCTCCCCTACGACTACAGATTGTAAACCCAATCCGATGGAGCTAACGACAGGCGGATTGGATGGGGTGCCCGAATGTTAAAGACTATAGTTCGGGATACATAGATACGCGCACAGAATATACCCGTGATAGATTGTCCCGCCCGGAGTGAGGCTTGAGGCGGGATCCCGCCCCGAGCTAAACAGATGGCGGGATAAACCCATACGAGCCCTTTAGAAGAAAAAGTCCAAGCCGCGGCAGCCTGCCCGCCTGAAGCAGTCTCTCGCTGGCAGGCGGGGACCCGAAAAATTTAATGCTATATACTTTCCGCGATACCTTTTTTGCCCCGGAAATGGTATAATATCGCTATTCTATGCATGCCCCTATGTATAATATTATATATGAAGATAATTGGCTTATAATAATAGACAAGCCTTCCGGCATGCTCGTTATCCCCACCCCGAAGGGCGAGAAGAATACCCTCACGGATGAGCTGAATCGCGAGCTCGACAGGCGCGGCATAGAGGAAAACGCGCATCCCTGCCACCGGTTAGACCGCGAGACGTCAGGCTTGATAATTTACGCAAAAGGCAAGAAGATCCAGGGCCTCATGATGGAAGAATTCAGGAAGAAAACGGTCAAGAAGACCTATGTAGCCTTTGTCCACGGTTTAGTCAAAAAAAACTTTGATATTATAAAGAGCGGAATATATAATAGGAACAAGAAAAGGCTGGAATCGGCTGTAACCAAATACAAGGTTCTGGGGAGAAGGGGAAATTTCAGTATCCTGGAAGTGGAACCGGTAACGGGCAGGACGAACCAGATCCGCATACACTTAAAAGCGATAGGCCACCCGATAGTCGGCGAGAGCGTTTACGCCTTCAGGAAAGACTTCAAATTGAGGTTCAGAAGAACGGCCCTTCATGCCGGGGCGATGGAATTTACGCACCCGGTGACGAAAGAGAAGATGAGATTTGAATCGCCGCTGGCGCCCGATATGAAAAATTTTTTAAACAAGGAGAAGTAAAATATGGCTAAAGGCAGGGCGTATCTGACGCCGGAAGGCTATGAGAAGCTGAGAAAAGAGCTGGAGTATCTGAAGAACACAAAGCGTAAAGAGCTGTCGAAAGCGATAGGCGAGGCGAGAAGCCATGGCGATATAAGCGAGAACGCCGAATACGACGCAGCTAAAGAAGCTCAGGGGCTGAACGAGAAGAAGATAGCCGAGCTCAATGAGAGGCTGGCGACGGCGCAGATAATAGACGAAGAGAACATGTCGAAGGACGAGGTCCTGATAGGCGCGACCGTGAAGCTGAAAGATCTCACAAACGGCGAGGAATTGGAGTATACCCTAGTGTCGGAAGAAGAGGCGGATTACAGCCAGAACAAGATATCCGTATCTTCTCCGGTAGGGTCTGGCCTGATGAACCATAAGAAGGGCGATACCGTAGATATAAAGGTGCCTAGAGGCGTTTTGAAATACAAGATATTGAATATTAGCAGGTAGCGCCTTATATTACACCTACGAGGTGTGATTACTTAGGCCCATCACACCTCGCAGGTGATATCATAGATCAAGGTTAAGCCGATGAGTCAGTATGAAAAAAAGTTAGTTCGTATAGAGAAGATGTTCCACGTTCCATTGCCGGAAATGAAAAAAATAATAAGGGATTTTCATTCGGAGATGGATAAGGGGCTGCGGAGACAAAATAGCTCGCTTAAGATGATACCTGCCTATGTGGACCGTCCTACCGGAAGAGAAAAAGGAAAGTTTATCGCCCTTGACCTCGGCGGCACAAATTTCAGGATACTGGAACTGGAGCTTAAAGGGCGCGGCCGGTTTGGCCGGGTCAAATCGGAAAAATTTGTCCTAGGGAAAAAATATATACGCGGCGAGGGCGGGAGGCTGTTCGATTTTATTGCCGGATGCCTTAAGTCTTTTTTAAAGCGCAATAAGATGGATGGGGCCGCTGAGGTAAAGGCCGGTTTCACTTTCTCTTTTCCCGTAGAACAGACCGCTGCAGCTTCCGGCAGGCTTCATGGCTGGACCAAAGGGTTTGAACTAAAAGGGACTGTGGGTAAAGACGTTGCCGGTTTGCTTAACGACGCGTTTCTCCGCAGCGGTCTTAACAATGTTAAGGTGGCGGCGCTCGTCAACGATACGGTTGCTACGCTTGCCGCCGGGAGTTATTGCGATAAGACATGCGATGTCGGCCTTATTTTAGGGACCGGAACGAATGCCTGCTACGCCGAAAGGCTTGCGAATATACGGAAATGGCGCGGCCCATCCTTGCGAAGCGGTGAAATGATAGTTAATATAGAATGGGGCAACTTCGACAGGTTGAAAGCGACGCCTTATGACAGATTGCTGGACAGGGAATGCAATAATCCGCGTGAACAGATGCTTGAGAAGATGATTTCAGGAATGTATCTGGGCAGGATCGCGTATTTTGCGCTTAAAGGCCTGGGCGGATGTTTTGGCGGAATAAGAGAATTCAAAACGGAATATGTATCTGCGATAGAAGCGGATAAGTCGAGAAATTTGGGCAAGACCGGTAGATTTTTAAAAAAGGCCGGTGTTCCCGGCTCTACATTGCAGGACCGGCAAGCCTGTAAAAAAGTGTGTGAAATAGTATCTTTACGGGCCAGTCGCATTGTTTCTTCATGCATTGCGGCGGTCATTACAAAAATAGACCCGGGCATGAAGAGGTCTCATACCGTAGCGGTTGACGGCTCGCTTTACGAAAAACATCCGGGTTTTGCGGGGAACATCCAGAAGGCATTGAGAGAGATATCCAACAGGAAAGAGGCCCGTATAAAAATATCTTTGACGAAAGACGGCTCCGGCATAGGCGCCGCAGTTGTCGCGGCTGTCACCTCGGCGCAATAAATCACGCAAAAAAAGGTTCGAAAAGTGGATCAACGTAAAAAAATAGAGGACCTTCTCTTGTCGGTGCTGCGGAAAGACAACGGCGCCGATAAGCGCCTGGTTTGCGGGAAGATTGCCTGTCTCGAAAGCGATGACTGGAAAAGGCTTCTTAAAGCCGCGCTGAAATACAGGCTCTTTCCGGCGTTTTACGAACGCCTGATGAGCATGAAGCCCGACAACTTGCCGCAGGATTTTTTGTCGGAGCTCAGGGGGATCTTTGCGTTTAATCTTAAAAGGAATGTACTGCTGGAGAGGGAATCTTTTGAGACGATCCGCTGTCTCCAGGACTCCGGGATCA
This sequence comes from Candidatus Omnitrophota bacterium, assembly GCA_028715235.1. Classification (GTDB taxonomy): domain Bacteria; phylum Omnitrophota; class Gorgyraeia; order 2-01-FULL-45-10; family 2-01-FULL-45-10; genus JAQUSE01. The sequence continues at coordinate 6,207 of JAQUSE010000069.1, forward strand.
AGGCAATGCCGTTAAAGGGACCGATAATGGCAAGATATCTCCATGGAGACCCGGCTCTGCGCAGGACGTCTTCCGACATCGATCTCCTGGTAAAGCCGGAAAACGCCGAGAAGGCTATCGGCGTGTTAAGGAGCGCCGGCTGGGCCTTTGCCGAAAGAACGGAAGGCGGGCTATCGTATAAAGATACGCTGAAATATGTCGGGCAGGTGAGCCTTACAAAGCAGACGCGGAATCCGCTCGGCAATTTATGCCTTGACCTGCACCGGATGATATTCGATCCGTTTATGTTTCCGGACCAGGCAGGCCTGTGGCAGGGCCTCAGGGAGCTCGATATCGACGGCAATAAAGCGGCTATTCCGTCCGATGAGAAATTGTTTATATATTTCTCGCTGCTCTCGATGTCGCTTGACGCAAGCTACATCTACGATCTCAGCGTGATAATCTCGCGGTACGGCGATACCCTGGACTGGGAGCGCATCGCGTGCAGCCGTGACTATCTTCGCAGCAGGACCGCCGTATATTTTGCCGTTAAGCTGGCCTGTGAGTTATTCGGATGCGAAGCGCCGGAAGCTTTTTTAAAAAAGATAAAACCCGGCCCGGCCAAGGAAACCTTTTTAAAGATATGGATAAACAGGAAAGCCGTTATGGAGTCCTCCGTAAAATGGATGCACAGGTCGCGCTTCTCCGGAAGAATCTGGTATTTTTTTATTCTGAGCTTTCTGTATTCGAAAGATTTTTTCGACTGCTTAAGAATGATCTGCCGAAGGATATATTTTCGGGGCGAAAAATTTGCGGTGTCGTGCAATTAAAGATGCGAAAGTAAAAAATGGAGGAACCTGATCATGACTGAAAATAATAAACTTATAGCTAATCCGATGGTGGTGTTGAGAGAGGAGTTCGATGACTGGGCGCTTTTATTCGATCCGGATACGAACGATATCTTTACGATCGATCCTGTATCCGTGTTTATCTGGAAAAGGCTTGACGGCAAGCACATCACGGAAGATATAATCAAAGAGCTGAAACCTGTCTGCGACGGCATGCCGCCGGACGCGTCCAAGCATATCGATGATTTCCTCCAGGACCTCATGAAGCACGGCCTTGCGGGATACGAAGTCAAAAAATAAAAAGCGTGCCTGGAAACAAGCTGCGGCTTAGGTATTATGGTATATCACGTTAAGACTTATGAAAAATATATCATGCAGTAGAGGGCGATGGAGGATTTAGTGTCTCTTATAGAGCGCTGTAAAAACCCGGAAAGAGATGGTATCAGTATGAAGATAATGAGGACGCCCAAAGCCGTAGAGATAGACATAACGAA
>JAQUSE010000070.1 GCA_028715235.1 Candidatus Omnitrophota bacterium
GGGGAATCTATCACCGGAACATGTTTTTCCGTCTTCCAGTCCGCTGTCTGCAACACTTCTTTCAGTTCAGCCATAGCTTTCTCCTCAAATAATCCGTTTTTCGTTTAAGGTAACCTGCCCGACCGATACAATCTCTGTCGGTCAGGCGGGCCTGCCCGACCGACTTAGCTTCTTTCGAGCAGGCGGGCGATGCCCGTATCATATACCGGTAACGGTTACGGCTTTTTATGCCGTTACCTTTACCCTAACCGATACGGACCTCATCACCGTTACCGTAACCAACTTATTGAGTTTTACTTACTTCTCAATCAGATTCTCGAACATCTCTTCATGGCCTATCTCTTCGCCCATGATGTGGCATGCCAGCTGGTATGTATCGTGGTCCTTACCAAACGTCTTCTTGGCTATCTTGTTATACACGTCGATAGCTCCCGCTTCGGCGGTCGTCACGATCTTTATTATCTCGTCGTAATCACTCAGCTTCTTCATGACTCCTGGATACGGAGCATTGGCATTCTTCGCCAGGTTCCCCGGAACGTTCGTCGGAAGCCCGCCTAACTCGATTATCCTGTCGGCTAATTCCGTAGCGTGCTCAAGTTCGTCCTTGGCGATCTTATCCAGGAACTCTGCCATATCCTCATACCCCTTGCCTTCTACCGACCTTGCCATATACCACCAAGCATAATACGCAAGCCACTCGTCACAATACGCCCTGTCCAGATCCTTTACAAGTTCCTTAAGATCCACCCCTACTATCTCTCTTGCTTTCTTCCCCATACCGCACCTCCCTTTTAGTAGCGTTTATATTTTAACAGATGCCCTAATTCCATTCAAGGTTTAATCCTTTTCCCAAAATTTACCCCGCATTCGTAAAGGTTCTTCTTGTCGTTCTCATCCGGCATATATTTTATACCGACGGACGGCTGGGCTATTTCAATGCCCGTCTCTTTCAATTCCTTCTCGATAGAGGCCGCGGCGCCGCCTGACCATCCGTAAGAACCGAATGAGGCCGCAAGCCTGTTCTTTGGTTTCAAGCCTTTTACGAATTCCATGAACCCCGCCATAGCCGGCAGCATATCATTGTCATGCGTCGACGAACCCATAATAAAGCCTTTCGCGTCGAGCATCTCCTTGACTACTTCCGTCCTGTCCGATTCGGCTATATTGAACAGCTTGAAGCTGACCCCGGCGTCGGCCAAGCCTTCCGATATTAGGCGCGCCATCATCGCCGTGGCGCCCCACATCGTCTCATATACGATAACGACCTTCGGCTTGACTTCGTTCTTTGCCCACGGCACATACGAGTTCAATATCTTCATCGGGTCCTTACGCCATATTATCCCATGGCTCGGCGCGATCATCTTTATGGATATATTCATCTTCTGCAAATCTTCGATCTTTTTCAATATCAGGGAACTGAGCGGCCACAAGATATTCGCATAATACTTCGCAGCCTCATCCATAAGCGCGCACTGGTCGACCTGGTCGTCAAAACGTTCGCTCGACGCGTAGTGCTGGCCGAATGCGTCATTAGGCATAAGGAGCTCTTCTTCGGCACAATATGTAAACATGCTGTCCGGCCAATGGATCATGGGCGCCTCGACGAAAGTGAGCGTCCTTTTCCCGAGTTTTAATTTGTCGCCGGTCTTCACGACCTGAAAATCCCAGCTCTCGTAATAATTCCTGTAAAGACCCTCTTTGCATTTCTGAGTGCCGTATACCTTCGCCTTGGGGCAAAGTTTCATCAATGCGGGCATCGCGCCCGAGTGGTCGGTCTCGACGTGGTTGGCTATGACATAATCTATCTTATCCGGCGGGATTATTTCCCTTATCCTCTCTATCATCTCCCCGGCGAAAGGGCCGTAAACCGTATCGACCAGGGCTATCTTATCGTCTATGATGAGGTAAGAGTTATAAGTCGAACCCCGGCTCGTTGAATACGTATGGCCATGAAAACTCCTCACGTTCCAATCGACAACACCGACCCAATAGATTCCCTTTTTTATCTCAATAGCTTTCATATATATCCCCTCCTGATCTACTTTTGCTGCTTCTCTCCCCTGATGAATGTAGGCGCCGAAGGCGGTGTCGTGCCGCGCTTCACCTGGTGATAATAATCGTATGTCATCGGCTTGCCCTGCTTGACTATTTCCGCGCATGTGATCTCGCCTAAAAAGAGTGTGTGCGTCCCGCAATCGAGCTTTCCCGCGACCTTTGCTTCCAGATAACAGATGGCGTTTTCCAGCACAACAGGGCAACCTGACGCAAGCCTTATGTGTTTTATCTCTTTGAATTTCTCCTCTTTCCTTCCTGTCTTAAAACCGAACTTTCCTATAAATGCCAGCGGCGTGGATTCTTCCAGTATGGATACCGAAAAACGGCAGCTGCATTCTACATATTCATGCGTCAGGTTCTTCTTATTCAGGCTTATAGCGACTGTTGCCGGTTCGCTCGTTATCTGGAATACGGTATTCGCTATCTGTCCGTTAAGGGAATCTCCCTTATTGGAAGAGACTATATACATGCCGTAACCTATATTATGCAGGACGTTCGTATCCATAAGCTCTGTAGTCATCCTCGGTCGATAGGCCGTTGTCTTACTCGGAGCAATACTGAGCGGCTATTATCTAACCGCTTTGTAACTAGCGTTGTGTTTTGGCCGCGAATGTATAAGCCTTCCTTTAATGTATTAAACAGCCTCTTTCAATATCTCCCTGACCTTGGCCTCTCTATCGGTTCTGCCGGCAGCCTGCCCGGGAAAACCTTCCTCGAACACAGGCGCGTCTTTTTTGTAAAAGACCCCGAGCCCGATGGGCGAATCGCTGTTATAATCCCATTCCCTTATCTTATTGAAAGCCTTAGAATAGTCGGACGGATCGTGATCTTTTAGCGGGTAGGCACGTTTTTCGTAATATTCATACATATTGTAATAGGTAACGCATACCTGCAGCACATCGACGATGGCGAAGCCCTTGTGCACGATCGCCTGCTTAAACAGATCCTTAAGCATGTCTATGCCGTGAGACGTGCCCCGCGCGATAAAGGTCGCGCCGCTTGAAAGCATAAGCTCTAAAGGATTAATCGGATTTTCTTTCGTCCCCAGCGGCGTAGAGCGCCCCTTAAAACCGAGCGGAGATGTCGGCGTATATTGTCCGGTCGTAAGCCCATAGACCCTGTTGTCGTGGATAATGGCCGTCATGTTAACGTTTCTTTTGGCTGCGAATATCAGGTGTTCCAATCCCTCTCCGTAGGCGTCTCCGTCGCCGGCATGGCCGATGACTTTTAACGCGGAATTTGCGGTCTTTATGCCGGTAGCCGCGGGAAAGACTCTGCCATGTAAGGAATAAAAGCTGTTAACGTTCATATAATCCACTATCTTTGCGTGGCAGCCTATCCCCGAAACGAGCACAACATTCTCCATCGGCAGGCCTTCGTCAACAAGGGAATTTAAAACGGCTTTCATTGCATTCATTATCGCAAAGTTGCCGCAGCCCGGACACCAGGTATTCGTGGTTTTTGTTCCCAAATCCCTCATTTAATACGCTCCTACTAACGGTTGTTATTCTTTTAGGTTACGTAAAGTTAGAGGAGGTTAATTAAGGTTATGTAAGGTTACCGTGCCTTTACAACATTACGTAACATTCACTAACCTTACGGAACATTATGTAACCTTTTTTAACTTATCCTTCAGCTTTCCCTTGAGTTCCTCCACCGAAAACGGCCTGCCGTCATATTTCAATATCTTCTCGTGCGCGTCGAGGCCGTAGCCATTGATCAACTTGACCAGCTGGGCGGTCGCGTTACACTCTACCGCTATTATCTTCTTCACACCCTTCAGGGCCTCTTCAAATTGCCTTATAGGAAACGGAGAAAACACGAGCGGCTGTATTACTTTAAGTCCCAGCTCTTCCGCAGCTTCTATGCAAACGCCCTTAGAGGACCCCCAGCATAAAATGGCTGTGGACGAACCCTTTTTACCGTATATCCCGACCGACACGTGCCTCTCTAATTCTTCGGACAGCCATCTCTCTTTGCGCAGGCGTTTATCCTGCATCTTTTCGGTCAATCCGGGATCTTCCGTAGTTATGCCATACTCATCGTGCTCATAGCTGTTCGATTTTATGATCGCGTCCTTATCCGAAGGAAAAGTCAGAGGAGAAACACCATTCTCCGTGATAAGATATCTCTTATAAGCGCCGTTCCTACCCCATAAAAGAGGCTTTTCTTCCTCGATCTGTCCCGCGGCGCTTTCCTCAAAACTGTAAGTGCCTTCACCAAGTGTCTTGTCAGAAAGTATTACGGAGGGGATCTGATATTTCCAGGATATATTAAGAGCAGCCTCGGCCCAGTAGAATGCCTCTTCCGCATCGCCCGGCGCAACTACGAAACGCGTAAACTCGCCCTGGCCTGCGTTCAAAGCGAAACCCAGCTCCGTCTGGGAACTGTATGTAGGCAGGCCGGTTGATGGCCCCGGCCTCTGGCCGAGAACGATGACGACGGGCAATTCCGCCATGGCGGAAAAACTGAAGCCCTCCGTCATGAGACAGAAACCTCCGCCCGATGTCCCGACCGCAGCCTTTTTACCGCAATAAGCGAATCCCAACGCCATCAGTATCACGGCTATCTCGCTCTCAGGATGTATAATTTTGAGCGACATCTCCGAAGCGATCCCCGCAAGGAAATGCAATATCGGCGAAGTAGGCGTCATAGGGTACGATATATAGGCGTCAAGCCCGCCTTTTACGAGGCCGAGCGCGATCGCTTCGTTCCCGCTGATAACCGGCTGAGCGTCCCGTCCGAGCGTTTTTATCGTTGTCAGCTCGCAGGTGCCGTCATATCCTTTTCGGGCAACCTTTATATTAGTATCCGCGTCCCTGGAAAATTCCTTCCTGACGACTTCCTCTAACACGCCCCATGGCACGCCTATCGCTTTGCAGAGCGAGCCTATGGCGCACGTGTTGCGTGTGATCTCGGGGGCATTCTCTTCTTTCAGTACGCTCCCGTAGGAAAGAGCTATCGACAACTGTCCCTCGGGCAGGAAAGACGGCTTCACCGTATCTGAGTCATAGATTATGACCGCGCTCTCTTTCAACCTTATTTTATGAAGGTCTACTGTATCCTGGTTCAATGCGATCATGAAATCTATGTTGTCGCGATGCGCCGACACTTTCTTCTCCGACGCCCTTATAATGGAAAAAGTGTGGCCGCCTCTGATCAGCGAAGGATAGTCCCGGTATACATACATCCGGTAGCCCAGCCTGTTGATAATGCGCGTAATCACAAGGCTCGCCTTGTCTACGCCAAAACCGGCCTTACCGCCTATCAGGATAGAGAATTCATTCATTCGTCTTTTCTCTTATGCTATGGCTATAGCCGTAACAGGACATTCGTCCAGGGCCTTTTTGCACGTCTCTTCAGCCGCTTTAGGGACTACGGAACCTATCACTACAGCCTTGTCGTCTTCCATCTTGTAAACCTCGGGGCATGTGTTAACGCACAGCCCGCAACCGATACATACTTCCGGATCTATTTTTACTGTCATTTTTTGGCTTCTCCTCTCTTTAGTTATAAGCTTTAAGCTGTAAGCTTATAGCTTAAAGCTTACGACTTACAGCTTTACGAATTCGCTCTTAGGCGCGCCGCATTCGGGACAGACCCAACTGTCAGGCACCTTGTCGAAACTCGTTCCCGGCTGGACCCCGTTATCGGGATCTCCTTTCGCCGGATCGTAAATATAACCGCATACCGTGCATTTGTATTTGTCCATGTCAACTCTCCTTTTTTAGGATCACTACCTCTATCTTACCTTTTAATAGATCCCGGAACTTCTGGGCCTGCTTCGGCGAACCGTAATGCATCGGTACGGCGAATTTCGGTTTTATGATAAGCGCTGCCTCAGCCGCTTCCTCCGCGTTCATGACATACGTCCCGCCCACCGGAAGAAGCGCGACGTCGCACCTGTAACCTTTCATCTCCGGTATGAGATCCGTGTCGCCGGCATGATAGACAGATACGCCGCCCATCGTCACAATATACCCTAACTTACCGCTGTCTTTCGGATGAAAAGGCTTGCCGATATTGTAACCTGTCACGGCCCTTATGGCAATATCCAAAACCGTAACCGTATCTCCGGCCGACATTGCCTTAACCTCTTTCAAGCTTGACGCCGCTGACTTCAGGTTCTTCACTACCTCGAAAGAGCCGAAGAGGCATGTACGAGGCGAAGATATCGCCATTATATCATTCCTGGAAAAATGGTCAAAATGCTCATGCGATACCAGTATGATATCGGCTATCTTGTCCTTTACGGCAGGCTTATACGGATCAAAATATATTGTTTTCGGCCCGTCCCACCTGAACCCGGAGTTCCCAAGCCAATGTATCTCTTTAAGCATAAATATTACTAAATTATTTCTTCTTGCCGCCTTTTTTAGGCTTTTTCGTTCCGCAAGATCCGCAGCTCATAATTTCACCCCTTTCCTATAGTCTGTTTCAATATCTCCCTGCAGAATGCAGGCAGGTCGTAAGGATTGCGCGATGTGATGAGGTTACCGTCAACGACCACTTCTTTATCTATAAATTGCGCGCCCGCGTTAATTACGTCGTCCTTTATCGCGGAAAAGCTTGTTGCCTTCCTGCCTTTCAATATCCCGGCGGACGCGAGCACCCATCCGCCGTGGCAGATCGAGGCGACTACCTTGCCCTTATTATACATATCCCTCACAAATCTGTTTACATCGTCATAGCGCCTCAATATGTCGGGGGCGTATCCACCCGGCACGACCACCGCCGCGAAATCATCGACTTTCGCTCTCTTTATTGAAATCTCCTCTGCCGCAGGATATCCTTCTTTGCTCTTATATTCTTTCTTCGTGCCGGTTCCTACTAAAACGGTTTCCATGCCCGCTTCCCGCAGACGCAGGTAAGGATACCAGACTTCAAGGACCTGATACTGGTCTTCAACAAGCACGGCTGCCTTCATGATCGGTCTCCTCCTGTTAGAATAAGAGCGCTGCCTCTTTTGCCGAGGCCTGGGCTTCCTGTATCGCTTTCTTCTGTAGGTCAACGCCCATATCCATCGGCTGGGCATTGACGAAAGTTATATCGGTTATGCCTATAAATCCAAACGCGGTACGCAGATAAGGCTCCTGCAAATCATATCCCTTCATCGGGCTCGCCTGGCTATAATCTCCGCCGCGGCTCGTCACGACTACCATCTTCTTATCCTTGGCCAGCCCTTCCACGCCTTTATCTGTGTAGCGGAAAAGATACCTCGGCTGTAATATGATGTCGATATATTGTTTCAACGGATAAGGAATGCCGAAGTTCCACATCGGGGTGCTTACAAGATAATCGTCCGCTGAAAGAAAATCGTTTATATAACGCTCTATGTTTTTCCATGCGTCTTTCATGTTCTTATCTACTTCTTTGCCGCTAAGGAGCATGTATTTCCCGTACACCATCT
>JAQUSE010000071.1 GCA_028715235.1 Candidatus Omnitrophota bacterium
AGTCCGCGCGAAGCAAGGACGGGCCTTGGGTTGTCGGGCCCGAAAGGAGAAAGGCTCTCGATCTCCGATATGACATTTTCGCTTAGCATGCTGAGCGGGATATCTATATCTATATCCAATCCCGGAATGAATACATTCTCGTCAACATCCTTAGACACTTCTTCATTTATCCTGTCCCTGAAATCGTCTATCCTGTCCTTTTCTATGGTTATACCACATGCGGCCTCGTGACCTCCGAACCCTGACAGGATCTCCCTGCACCTGAAGAGATATTCGAAGAGATGAAAACGGTCGATAGACCTGCCTGACCCTTTGCCAAGCTTTCCGTCCAGCGATATCAGGATCGTCGGCCGATAAAACCTGTCGGCTATCCTCGACGCGACTATGCCGATTACCCCCGAATGCCAGCCCTCGCTCGCCAGAACGATCACGCGGTGATACTTAAAATTCACTTCGCGCTCTACTTTGGACAAGGCCTCATCCAATATCTTCGCCTCGATCTTCTGCCTGCTCCTGTTCTCCGCGTCCATGATCTTCGCTATCTTTGCGGCGGCAGACGAGTCGTCGCTAAGCAGCAGCTCCAGGGCTTTCTGGGGCGAACCTATCCTGCCCATGGCGTTGATCCTGGGCCCGAGCATAAAACCTATGTGGCCGCTTGAGATATCCTTATCTTTCAGGCCGGACACGTCCATAAGCGCCTTCAACCCTACCCGGCCCCTTCTATTAAGCTCGTCCAAGCCGTATTTTGTCAAGGTCCTGTTCTCGCCTATAAGCGGCGCGATGTCGGCAACGGTTCCCAGGCTTACAAGGTCCAGAAAATCTTCCGCAAAAAAAGGAGTATTTTCGTACAGAGCTTTGACGAGTTTATACGCTATTCCTACACCGGCGAGGTGCTTGAACGGGTAAGAACAGCTTTCCTGCAGCGGATTAACAACAGCATACGCGCTCGGGATACGGGATTCCACTATCTCGTGGTGATCGGTTACTATGACATCTATATTTATGGCCCCCGCGTGCTCTATTTCCTTAAAAGAGGTGATACCGCAATCGACTGTTATTATAAGAGTAACGCCGTCCTTGTGTGCGCGCTTTATGGCATTCGTATTAAGGCCGTAACCCTCTTCGAGCCTGTTCGGGATATAACTATCGACTATGGCCCCCAGGTTCTTCAGCGCCGAATAGAGTATCGTGACCCCGGTCATCCCGTCGACATCGTAATCGCCGTATACGAGCATCTTTTCATTGCCGGCTATTGCCTTCTTGATCCTGTATACGGCCTTATCCATATCTTTTAAAAGGAACGGGTCATGGCACGACGACAGCGACGAGCGCAGGAAATCGGAGGCAAGCGCGGCGTCGGTTACTCCCCTGTTAGCTAAGAGCTGGGCTGTGATTTTGGATATATTTAATGCGGATGAAAGGCAATCCTGCGCGAGAGGGTCAGGATCTTTTATCCTCCATATCTTTCTCATGGCTTACTTACTTTCGCTTAAACGGCTCGACGTGTATGAATACCTCTTTTGCAGTGGAGATCTTCTTAAGGATATTTTCGCATATCACATCGGTTATCTTGTGGCCTCTTTCAACAGAGATACTCTTATCTACTTCTATGGTCATATCTATTATCACCTCAAGCCCCATCTTCCTGACCTTTACGTCCTTCACGGCCTTGACGTTGGGGTTCTTGAGAGCTATCTTCCTTATGTTATCGATAAACGACTTATCCGGCGCTCCGTCCATAAGTTCGTCATATGCTTTATGAAATCCTTCCGCGCCTGTCCTTATTACAAGTATGGCCAGTATAAAAGCCGCTATCGGGTCCATTATCGGGAATCCAAGGCGCGCGCCGGCTATCCCTATTAGCGCGGCAAATGAAGAAAAGGCGTCTGACGCCAGATTCCACGAGTAGACCATCATGGCCGTGCTCGATATCTTCTTGCCGATGATATTAGTGTATTGGAAGAGTCCCAGTTTTACTACTATGGAGATCACAGCCGCCACCAAGGCTATCTTGCCCGGCACATATAGTTTATGCCACACCATAGCATGGGCTGACGTATAGGCTATCTTAATACCGATCGCTATTAAAAATATCGCCAGGAGCTTCGCGATGATCGATTCCGCTTTGCCGTGGCCGTATGGGTGGTCCGAGTCGGCCGGTTTTTTGGCGATCTTGTACCCGATGAGCATGCCCGCAGACGTCACCGCGTCGCCGAACGTGTCGAGGGCGTCCGCTATCATCGCGTTGGAGTGGCCGACGACGCCGGCGAATATCTTCAATATAAAGAGAAGCCCATTTACCGCGATACTTACTACGGAAGCCTTTTCCGCGTGTTCGTATCCTTTATGGCCGGACATGCGCCCTCTCTATCATCACTTCTTTTTCGCCGCAACCGTCTTCTTCTGCCACGATATGATGAGCGGGCTGGCTATATAGACGGTGGAGTAAACACCTGATATCATGCCCACAAAGAGGCAGAACGCGAAGTCGTTCAGTACCTCGCCGCCCCAGAAGAGCAGCGCTATGACAACGAGCATGGTAACGCCGGTGGTAAGGACCGTCCTCGCGAGGGTCTGGTTAACACTCAGGTTAACTATGTCGATGAAGCTCCCCTTTTTGACAAGGCGCAGGTTCTCCCTGATCCTGTCGAATATAACGACAGTGTCGTTGATCGAATAACCGGCTATAGTAAGAAGTCCCGCGACAATGGTCAGGTCAAACTGCCGTTGAGTGAGCGCAAGCGCTCCTATAGCTATAAATACGTCATGGAAAAGAGCGATTACGCCGGCCATGCCGTATTTAAGATTAAATCTGAACATAATGTAGGCCAGGATACCAAGGATACCAAGCATAAGGCTCATAGAAGCGTTTTTCCGCAGGTTCTTCCCTACAGCCGGGCCGACAGTCTCCACCTTAAGCAAGTCGTACTTATTATCGGTGAACTTATCCCTGAAGACCTCTTTCAACTTTTTCGTTATATCGTCCTGTGTCCTGATAATTATCTCTTTCGGGTTGCCGTACTGCTGGATGGATGCGTTCCCGTACCCTATCTCTTTCAGCGCGTTCCTCATCTTATCAACGTTAACAGGCTTTTCGAACACGAATTGTTGAAGCGTTCCCCCCGAGAAGTCGACGCCGAAGTTCTTCTCGCCCCTCATCGCGAATATGGCAAGCCCCGCGACTATAACAATAGCGGATATCGCGTAACATATCTTTCTTTTGCTTATAAAATCAAAATGCGTTTCCGGGAACAACTGCATGAACTTTAATTTTGCCAGGTCGAACTGATCGCATAAAAGCTCGAATACCGCTCTGGTGCAGACTACGGACGTAAAGAGATTTGCCAGAAGACCTATCGTCAGCGTTACGGCGAACCCGCGTACCGGTCCTGTCCCGAATTTGAAGATAAGGGCGGCCGCTACGATCGTCGTAACGTTAGAATCCACTATCGCGGAGAGCGCCCTGTGGTAACCCGCCGCTATAGAGGCGCGCAGAGACTTTCCGAGCCGCATCTCTTCGCGTATCCTCTCATAGACAAGGACGTTCGCGTCTACAGACATGCCGATCGTCAATATTAGACCGGCTATACCGGGCAGGGTCAGGGTGCCTTTGAACATGGACAGGCATGCCAATATCAGGAGTAAGTTTAGGCCAAGGGCAAGGTCCGCTATCACGCCTGCAAGCCGGTAATAAAATATCATGAATATCACTACGAGAAGGCCGCCTATGACCGTCGCGCGGATGCCGCTTTTGATAGAATCGGCTCCAAGGAGCGGACCTACGGTCCTCTCTTCTTCCACTACGACTGGCGCGGGCAGCGCGCCGGCCCTGAGTACTACAGAAAGGTCGTTTGCCTGTTCTACCGAGAAGTTGCCGGATATCTGCGCCTGCCCGGACGGTATGGCCTCGCGTATGACTGGAGCCGACACCACCTTGCCGTCAAGTACTATCGCGAGCCTCTTACCGACATTGGCGGCGGTAAGATTAGCGAAGATCTGCGCGCCCTTAGAGTTGAGTGTAAGGGAAACATAAGGTTCACCAAACCCGCTGGAGCTGAACTCCGTCTTGGCATTCACTATCGCGTCGCCCGTAAGGCTCGCGTCTGCAGCCACCAAAAGCGGCTCACTGCCGCCGCGCTCACCTTCGGAGTATTTTACCTCGTAACCCGCCACAAGCTCATTATTGAGCGCCTTCTTCAGGTCTTCGACGTTATCTGAAACGAGTTTAAATTCGAGATGGGCGGTCCTGCCGATGATCTCGAGAGCCCGTTCCCTGTCTGTAATACCGGGAAGCTGGATGATGATATTTTCCTTGCCCTGTTTCTGGATAGACATTTCGCCTACGCCGAACTGGTCTATCCTGTTACGGATGATCTCCATCGCCCTGTCCAGGGCGTCCTTCTTAGCGTCAAGCGGTAGTTTGGAGGAATCCACGCGAAGCACTACGTGCATACCACCCTGCAGGTCGAGGCCTAAATTTATCTTCCCCTTTTGAACTATAGTTCCGTTCTTATCCTTGATCGTAAAAGGCGGCCATATAAGCCATATACACGCCAATGCTAACGCCACCATGCCCATCAGTTTCCATTGTTGGTTCTTATCCATCCATTAGCTCCTTTTGATTGTTCTTATAGCTTACGGCTTAAAGCTTATACTGACGCCTGCCGCTTCATCGTCATTATGCTGTTCTTCTGGACCTCTATCTTCACATTATCGTCCACTTTAAGCGTGACCGAATGCTCTTTTACATTAGTGATCGTTCCGTGGATGCCGCCCGCTGTTATTACCTCGTCGTTCTTTTTAAGGCCCGCTATCATCTTCTTATGGAGATCCTGCGTCTTCTTCTGCGGCCGAATAAGAAGAAAATAGAAAACTATAAAAATAAGCACTATCGGCATCAAATTCAATAATGGGCTCGGCGCCTGGTTCATTTGTCTCTCTCCTTGTTATACTGTTTCACAAAATCACGTTTAAAATCAGAAAAGCGGCCTTCTCTGATGGCCTTCCTCGATAATTCAATAAGTTTAACATAAAAATGTATATTATGCAATGAAACTAGCCTTAATCCTAATATCTCCTCAGTATTAAACAAATGTCTAATATAGGCCCTTGTATGCGTCCTACAAGCAAAACATTGGCACTCCGCATCTATCGGAGCGAAGTCCTCTTTATATTCCGCATTTCGGAGCTGCAGTTCTCCTTTCCAGGTAAAAGCCTGGCCGTTCCTGCCGTTCCTGGTAGGAACGACGCAATCGAACATATCTATGCCGTTAGCTATGGCTTCAAGCATATCGGGAGGCGTCCCGAGCCCCATAAGGTATCTGGCCTTATCCTCGGGCAAAAGCGACGCCGTATATTCGGAGACTTCGTGTATGAGTTTTTGCGGTTCGCCTACACTAACGCCTCCGATCGCATAGCCGTCGAACCCGATCTTGAGCAGGTCCTCTACGGCCTTCTTCCTCAGGTCCAGATATGTGCTCCCCTGCACGATCCCGAATAGCAGTTGCTTTCCTGCGCCCTTGATATTTTTGCGCGTTGACTCTTCAAAATATTCCCTCGACCGCTTCGCCCACTTAGTCGTAAGAGCCAGAGACTGCTCTACATAATCACGCGCCGCGGGATAGTGGACGCATTCATCGAGCATCATCATGATGTCGCTGTCCAGTATCCGCTGTATATCCACGGCCTTTTCCGGAGTTATGAAATGCTTCGAACCGTCTATATGGGACGAGAACTCGACGCCCTCCTGGCTCAATTTCCGCAATTTGGCGAGACTGAATATCTGGTATCCTCCGCTGTCGGTAAGTATAGGTCCCGGCCATCCCATAAATTTATGTAACCCGCCGGCTTTGCCGATTATATCCAGACCAGGCCTCAAATACAGATGATAGGCGTTGCCCAGTATTATCTCTGCGCTTGAAGCCTTGAGCTCGTCGACCGATATTGCTTTGACGGTCCCCTGCGTCCCTACGGGCATGAAGACGGGCGTATTAACCTCTCCGTGCGCCGTCGTCAGCACCCCGAGCCGGGCTTTAGTCGATTTGTCTTTATGAATAACAGTGAACATAGATTTAGTTGTAAGTTTTAAGTTATAAGTTATAAGTTATAAGTTATAAGTTATAAGTTATAAGTTATAAGTCAAACTGTTATCTTACGACTTACAACTTATAACTTAAAACTATAATATAATCATCGAATCGCCGTAACTGAAAAAACGATATTTCTTCTCAATGGCCTCGCGATACGCCTTCATGATAAAGTCTCGACCCGCAAATGCACTAACTAACAACATCAACGTAGATTTCGGCAGATGAAAATTCGTTATCAGATGGTCCACTACTTTGAAATTGTAGCCGGGATAGATAAACATGTCTGTATGCCCGGTTTTAGCTGAAAGCTGTAAGTTATAAGTTATATTCTGAGGTGCGCAATACTCTAAAACTCTGGTCGTCGTGGTTCCAACAGCAAATATCTTACCCCCTACTTTCTTAGTTTCGACTACTGCCTTAGCCGTATCTATCGGTAAATCAAAATATTCCTTATGCATATTATGGGACTCAATGTCATCTGTCTTTATCGGCGCGAACGTCCCATAGTTCGTATGCAGAGTAATATACTTGACCCTTGACCCCTGAAATTTTCGACAGAAAATTTCATCCCGAGATTCCGACGAACAGAAGGAATCGAGGGACTTCATCATTTTTTGATTTACCCTCTCCATCAATTCCCGCGTAAAATGTAACCCTGCCGTCGGGCTTGCTGTAGCGCCTTCATTAACTGCATATGCTGTCTGATAATCATCCCTATCGGACTCTTCATCCATCCTGTCAATATAAGGCGGCAGCGGAATATGCCCGGACGCTTTTAATATTTCGTCAAGGGGCCGGCTAAACCTGACGCGCCTGCCGATCTCACCTCTATCGAGGACCTCCACTTCGTCCCCCGATTCCAACGCTATCCGCTCGCCCTCTTTTAGCCGGCCTGAAGGTCTGACAAGCGCCTCGCAAACCGGATTCTTCTTTTCCAGCAGAAATAACTCTACCTTGCCGCCCGTCTTTCGCTTCCCGAACAACCGAGCTGGGATGACCTTCGTGTCATTAAGGACAAGTAAGTCGCCCTCATTAAAATATCCGACGATATCCTCAAAGTGCTTATGGCTTATCATCCTCGACGCGCGGTCGAGCACCATAAGGCGGCACTTCTCCCTCTGCTTAACCGGATACTGAGCGATCAATTCTTTCGGTAATACGTAGTCAAATTCCGATAGTTTCATGGTTCCTCTAAACCTAAGCCTCGTTATGTGGTATTAAATTTTTACGGGTCCCCGCCTGCCAGCGAGAGACTGCTTCAGGCGGGCAGGCTGCTGCTCCTTCGACTTTTTCTTTTAAAGGGCTCGTTTGGGGTTTATCCCGCCATCTGT